>JACCYI010000294.1 GCA_013696535.1 Solirubrobacterales bacterium | reverse complement strand
CCGGCGAGCCGCAAGCAGCGTGCGCGGCGGGCTCGGGCCGCCAAGCGCGCGAGCGCCAAGCGCGCCAGCGCGAGGAGCGCTGCCCGCTCCTAGACCGTAGGGTCCGCCGCCGGACGTGAACGCGACGGCGAGGTGGAGCAACATGGATCATTCTGCGGCGGGGGTACGCGCGCTGGCCGGCAAGCGAGTGCTGATCACGGGCGCTTCGAGTGGTGTCGGCGTGGCGGCTGCCGCGGCCTTCGCGCGCGCGGGTGCCGAAGTCTGCCTACTCGCCCGCAGCCTGGAGGGCCTCGAGAGCGCGGCGCAGGCCGCCCGCGCCAGAGGGGCGATAGCGCACGTCGTACCGGCCGACGTGTCCGATCGCGAGGGACTCGAGGCGGCGGTGAACGAGGCCGTCGGGCTGATGGGCGGCCTCGACGTGCTCGTCTCGAATCACGCCGCGATGGTCTTCGGCAACTTCGAGCAGGTCGACCCCGAGGACTTCGACCGGGCGATCGACATCACCTTCACCGGAGCGGTGAACGCCATCCGGTCGGCCCTGCCTCACCTCGAGCGCTCTCACGGCGCGATCGTCGTGACGGGCTCGATCATGACCAAGGTGCCGCTGCCGACCTTCGCCTCCTACGCGGCGGCCAAGCACGCTCTGCGGGGCTTCGTCGGCTCGCTACGAATCGAGCTCCGGGGGCGCAAGAGCCCAGTTTCGATCTCCATGGTCAATCCGGGCGCGATCGACACGCCGCTGTGGGGGCACGTGACCAGCGCGACCGGTCGCCTCCCGCGCAACCCGCCCGACCTCTACTCGCCGGAAGTGATCGCACGGGCGCTCGTAGCCGTCGCGATCCGCCCGCGGGCGGAGATCACTGTCGGCGGGGAGGCGCGAATCATCGAGCTGGGGTGGGCCTTCGCCCGGCCCATCGCCGAGTTGGTGCTCACGGTGGTTGGGCGGTACTACTCGTCGAGCCGGGTTCCCGCGGGGGCGGGGGGCCTGGTGCGGGTGGCGAGCGGCGACGGGCGGGCGGCGGGCGGCCTTCACGGTCGCCCTAGCCTCTGGGCGTGGCTGCGGCTTGGCCGTCCGTACCGGCGCGGCCACTCGTAGAGGTACGCGTGAGTCCTCAGTAGGCGCCGCGGCCCGTGACCATGACGGGAAGCGTGGCGAGGAGAATCTCGAGGTCGCGAGCCAACGACCATGAAGTGACGTACTGGAAGTCCAGCCTGACCATGTCGTGCACGGAGACATCCGAGCGCCCTGAGATCTGCCATGGCCCGGTGATCCCGGGTCGCAGGTCGAGGCGCCGGGCGTGCCATCCCTCGCCCAAGGCCTGGCTCTCAGGAAGGATCAGCGGACGGGGACCCACCAGGCTCATCTCGCCGCGCAGGACGTTCACCAGCTGCGGAAGCTCGTCGAGCGAGAGCTTGCGCAGCACGCGGCCCACACGGCTGATGCGCGGGTCGTCGTGGATCTTGAACATGACACCGTCACTCTGGTCGTTGACTGCTTCCAGGTCGGCTTTGCGCGCCTCTGCGTCGGTGTACATGGAGCGGAACTTGATGAGGCGGAAGACGTTCCCGTCGCGGCCGGCTCGTGGCTGGCGGAACAAGGCTGATCCCCGCGAGTCTGCCTTGACGGCGAGCGCGAGGACCGCGAGCAGGGGGGAGAGGAGGACGAGAGCGAAGAGCGAGACCACGATGTCAAGCCCGCGCTTGGCCGCTCGTGAGGACCGCGAGAGGCGAGGCGCACCGATCGAGAGAACGGGTAGACCGCCGATCTGGTCGAGCCCGCGGGCTCCTTCCAGAAACTCGAACAGACGAGGGATGACGTCGACTGCGACGCGCTGCAGTCGGCAGGCCCGGATGCTCTCGAGCAGCTGGCGGTGGTCGGCCCGGGAGAACGCGATCATCACGCGATCCACCCGGTGCGTTCGCAACACTTCCGGTAGGTCCTGCAACCGTCCGAGCATCGGTAGATCGAGCGACTCGACGTGGTGATAGTCGTCGTCCAGGATTCCGATCGGGTCGAGCCCGAACTGCTTCTGGATACGCAGTCGCTTGACGAGCTGTCCAGCGACCACGCCCGAACCGATGATGACCGTTCGTTGGCGCAGTCCGTGGATCTGGTGCAGCACACCACGGGAGAGGGCTCGGCTCAAGATCGTCAGGGCTACCGTCACGCCGGCGCTTGACACGGCGGTGGCGAAGGGGTGGTCGAGGCGCAAAGCGGTGGTCGCCGCGACCAGCAGCCAGCTCAACGCGAGCGCCACCGCGACGAGCCTCCCGAGCTCGCCGATGCCGCTCGCCCACGAACCCAGGCCTCGGATGGAATACAAGCCGCACACAAAGAGCAACAGGGGCCAAGCCATGGCGACGATCGCTGCGAAACCGAACGCCGAGACTGTGTCGTGCCCAGACACGGCTCCGAGCATCAGGCCCGCGGCCGCTCCCACGCTGACGTCAGCACCGCCGAGCGTGCGCCGGAGGAGCACCGAGCGCCGGCTGGCGCGGGATTGATCGACGAGAAGCTGCTCGTCGACGAGCGTGGGGGCCTGCATCAGGGCCGGTGACGGCTCTCGAACGTCGTCAGGCGCCCGGAAGCCCCCAATGGGACCCGTGAACTCTCTTGCTTCCATGACCAGGGGTATCGGTCCGGTGACCAACCTCTTGAACGCCGGCGATCCGCGCTAGCGTTGATTCCCCATGTCTCCGTTCTGGATCTACACCCAACTGGCCATCGTCCTGATGGTGCTCACCGGCGCAATCATCGCGCTGGTCAAGTTGCTGTAGGCCTAGCGCACCCGCGCGGCGAGTCGCCGCCACCCCGCCCGCTTGGCGGTCGGCAGTGGTTCGGACGGTGGAATCGCCTCGCCGGCAAGAATGGCCGTAGGTACGTCCTGAGTGAACCATGCCGTTCGATCGGCGATGCCCGGAACGTCGTGTTCCGCGGCTTTCACAGCGTCGTTCAGGCCCGGTGGGCGCTTGTCGTGATTGTGAGCGTCAGAGGCGACCACGTGAACGAGATCCTCTCGCAGCAGCTGCGCCGTGAAGCGGCGGACGCGTTCGCCGAAGGAACCGGTGATTGATCCCGCGGTGATCTGAACGAGCACGCCCGAGCGCATGAGCGCCGTCAGCCGCTCAGGGTCACGCTGAAAAGCGGGCGAGCGCTCCGGATGAGCAAGCAGAACGCGGTGACCACGGCGCAGGACGTCGTGCACGAGCGGCTCGAAGGCGCCGACCGCGATACCGAAGGGGCTCTCCAGCAGAAGGTAGGGCCCCCCACCGAGTCCCAAGGAATCCAGTTCGTCGTCTTGGAGATCGAGCAGGCGCGGCATGGCGATCTCGCCACCCGCTCGTACGACGAGATCTATTCGCGCGGCGGCGAGTCGCTCGCCGAGCGCCGACACCGCGGCCGGGACCTCGAGCGGGGAGATGAAGTGGTCCTCGTTGATGTGGGGCGTGGCAACGATCTGGCCTGTGCCGGCCGCGACCGCAGTTCGGGCCAGTTCGAGCGAACCAGAGAGTGTCGGTGGCCCGTCGTCGACTCCCGGAAGGATGTGAGAGTGAAGGTCGATCGAGCGCACGTCTTCAATGTAGTCCGCGCTCGAAAGGCGATAGCTCCGAGAGGAGGCCTGGTGGGGCAAGGATGCGGAGACCTGGATGGATGTCTAGCCTGGTGCGGTCGCGCGCGCGGCGTTGAGCAGACCCGCGCCATAGCGGCCGTCGATGCCGGGGGTCCCGAGATCAGTCGCCGTGGCCTTCAGCCGCGCGGCAATCGCCCCGGGTGAGGGGTCAGATCCGATGACTCCCGAGGCGACGACCAGCGCCGCGACCGCCGAGACGTGCGGCGACGCCATCGAAGTGCCGGTGTAAGTCGAGGGGAACCCGAAACGGCGGACCGACCCGTCGAAGGTCAGCTGGAAGATGGGACGTCCGGGTTTCTCCTGCGGCCTGCACGACGGGTCGCCTGCTATCTCGGCGTCGGCACCTCCGCCTGGCGCCGCGATGTCGAGGCCGGATCCGCTGTTGGAGTAGTCGGCCTGGCAGCCGTGCTCGGTGGTCGCGCCCACCGAGATGACCAGGGACGATCGCGCCGGGTAGGCCACGGCTCGCGCCGAGGCGTTGCCGGACGCTCCGATCACCAGGACGCCCCGGCTCCTCGCGAACCGCAATGCGTCGATGATCCCCGGAATCGCGCCGCCGGTCAGCGTGCCGTCGAACTCGAACGACAGGTTGACGATCTTCGCTCCGTTTCGCACCGCGAAGCGGATGCCGCGTGCGATGTCGTCAATCTCGCCCACGCCGGTCGCGTCGAGCACCCGCACCGGCATGATCGTCGCCCCGTAGGCCAGGCCGGTGAGACCTTGGCCGTTGCCCGTGGATTCGCCGATGGTGGACGCGACGTGCGTGCCATGGCCGTTCTGGTCGTTCGGATACGGATCCTTGGCGACGAAGTCGTAACCACGACGCAGCCGGCTTCTCGAGAAGTCCGGAGACTGCCGGAACCGTCCACGGTCGTTGTACGCGAGGCCCGTGTCCAGGACCGCCACGGTGACGCCCCGGCCACCGGGCCGCCCGGCGGCGATGAGCTGCTCCCAGGCGACCGGAGCATCGACCCCTGTCCCCGACAGGAAGTTCCACTGCAGCTGGGCCCAGCCGCCCGGGACTCCGGCAGGCCCGGGATCATTGGGCAGGTACGCGCTCGCGCGCGCCAGGTAGTTCGGGGTGGCAGACAGGACGCCAGGGCGGCGACGCAGAGCACGAATGGCTCCGGTCACGGTCTGGCCGTCGCTCACCTGCAAGGTGCGCGACTGCGGTGCGAAGGCCTCAGGGTCTTCAGTGCCGGTGGCTCGCTGGGTCGCCGCACGAGCCGTGCGATCGACTCCGGGCGCGTAGCGGACGATGACCTCGCCCGGACGGTAGGCCGGCTCGCCAGCGGAGGCGGAGCTCTGCGCGGCGGTACCCGACGAAGCGACCACGATGGCGGCGGAGAGCAGAAGTGGGCGGAGACGGTTGAAGGGCATACTCGGAAGCAACGAGACTCAGGGCGCGAAACGCGCAGCGCACCTTCGTCCGAATGGGAACATCATGGGGATCGCAGCCACTCTCGACAACCCCTAACCCCAGGGCCGGCCTTTCGATGCTTGACGACGAGCAGTTCATGCGCGAGGCACTCGAGCACGCATGCTCGGCACTCGAGCACGCCGACGTGCCAGTCGGCGCAGTCGTCGTCCGCTCGGGCGTCGTAGTCGCCGCGGGTCGCAACGAGCGCGAGTTGCGCGGCGACCCGACGGCGCACGCCGAAATGCTGGCGTTGCGGGCCGCTGCGGTCGTCCTGGGCTCCTGGCGTCTACTCGACACGACGCTGTACGTCACGCTCGAGCCGTGTGCGATGTGCGCGGGAGCGATCGTCCTCGCCCGCGTGCCGCGGGTCGTGTTCGGAACCCCCGACCTGAAGGCCGGCGCCGCCGGGAGCGTGCTCGACATCCTGGCCGAGCCGCGCCTCAACCACCGTCCCGTCGTCGCCGGCGGTGTTCTGCGCGCCGAGTCGGCGGCGCTCCTCAGGGAGTTCTTCGCCGCGAGGCGCCCCCGCCGGTGAACCGGTCGCCATCCGCTACCGTCGCGGCGGAGATGCCGTCCGTCATCGAGCCGCTGTCGCCCGCCGTCGCCCGCGCCGAACGCCGCGGCCTCGAAGCGCTGTACTACGCCGCCTTCTCGCCGCCACCGTACGCCGAGTCGCTCGCCGAGGCCGAGGCATTCGGTGCACTGGTGGAGCGTGACTCGCGGCGCCCGGGATTCGACGCGTTCGTCGCCCGGGACCCCGACGGCCGGCTCGTCGGGCTCGTGTACGGCTATGACACCCCGGTTGCAGTTCCCGATGGCGCGTGGTGGGCCCGTCTCATCCGCGCCGTTCAACTTGAAGTGGCGCGAGAATGGGTGCTCGGCCAGTTCGCGTTCTGCTGGTTCGCAGTCGATCCTGAAGTGCAGGGGGAGGGCACCGGTGGTGAGCTCTACGAGGCGGTGATGAAGCGGGTCCGCACGCCGCGGGCCTGGCTCGTGACCCACGGAGACGACTCCACGGCGCGCAGGATGTACGACCGCCGCGGGTGGTTCGAGCTGGCGCGGGCCGAGCTGGGCTGGGTGCCGGGCGATCGAGCCGTCCTCGCACTCGAACGCGACGGGCGCCGGTAGCTCGCGAGCCGCTACCGTTGGTCGCCGCTCGGAGAGGTGGCAGAGCGGTTGAATGCGGCGGTCTCGAAAACCGTTGTAGGCGTCAAGCGTCTACCGGGGGTTCGAATCCCCCCCTCTCCGCTGAGAGAGCCGAAGTGCCCGCTAAGCGGCCACTTTGGGCTGAGCGGAAGTGACGCATCCGGACCTCTCTCGGCGTCACTCAACTGCAGGGGATCGCGCTAATGGTGCCCACGCCGTGCCCATGACGTGCCCAGGAGCACGGCGTCGGGCAGTCCTGACACTAAGCACCGGGCGCCCTATGGACTCCTCCGAACCGATCACCGCGACGCTCGACCAGGCGACGCTGGCGCCTCACATCGCCGACGTGCCCGTGGGATCCGACGACGGGGCGTTCAGCGCGGTGGAGCGGCTGTTCCCGATCATCAACGGACCCGAAGCGCGCACAGACACTCATGCTCGACAGTTACGAGGCACGGGCGGACGGCGCCGCCGGTCCTGTCTCGACCAGCCGGCGCCTGACCCGCGGCGGGACGTGCCTCCTGACGGTCCGCGGGACGCTGTCCTTCTACCCTGCCACCGAGTGGCCGGTCAGCCACCGCTCGTGATCTACGGTCGACCGG
>JACCYI010000291.1 GCA_013696535.1 Solirubrobacterales bacterium | reverse complement strand
CCACGAGCCGGCTGCTCGTCGACCCGCAGCTCGACCCGCCCGAAGCGCGTCCAGCGGTGGAGGGCACCGCCAACGACCGGCGTAACCCGCTTGTCGCCCTTCCCGAGCCGGCGACGCGCTTCGTCGAGGGGGCCGATGCGGCCCTGATCACCCACCTGCACACCGACCATCTCGATCCCACGGCGGTCGAGTTGCTGCCCTGGGGCCTTCCGCTGATCGCGCAGCCCGATGACGAGGCGGCCCTCCGTGACCAGGGCTTCACGTGCGTGCACCCGGTCGGGCGCGCCCTCGACTTCGAAGGGATCACCATCATCCGCACCGCCGGGCGTCACGGTCGTGGGGAGATCGGTGACGCGATGGCCCCCGTGTCCGGGTTCGTCCTCCGGGCGCCCGGCGAACCGGTCGTGTACATCGCGGGCGACACGATCTGGTGCGAGGAGGTCGCCGCCGCGCTGGAGGAGCACCGGCCCGACGTGGTGGCGCTCAATGCCGGCGCCGCTCAGTTCCGAGAGGGTGGGCCGATCACCATGACCGCCGACGACGTATGCGAGACCGCTCGCGCGGCTCCCAGGGCGGTGATCGTCGCCGTGCACCTCGAGGCGATCAACCACTGCCTCGAGGATCGCGCGACGTTGGCTTCAGCGTTGAGCGGCGCCGGGCTCGCCGAGCGCGTCAGGATCCCGCTCGACGGAGAGTGGATCGAGTACAGCTGAGGACGCGGTCGTCCGGCTCGATGCGAAGGGGGGCCCTGCTCGTGGCTGGGTGCGCGGCCGTCGCCGCCGCGTCACTCCTGCTGCCCTGGGCGCTCGCGTTCGATCCCTACGCCTGGTTGGTCTGGGGGCGCGAGCTCACGCGAGGGACGCTCGACACCAGCGCCGGCCCCTCCTTCAAACCGCTGCCCGTCCTGGCCACCACGCCGCTGGCGTTGACCGGTGACGCGGCGCCGGAGCTCTGGTTGCTCACGGCGCGGACGGGAGCGCTTCTCGCCGTGGCAGGTGCGGCCGTTCTCGCTCATCGGATCACGGGCGGCTATCTGGCTGCGGCGACCGCCGCCACCGTGCTGGTCATCAGCCCGTGGTGGTGGTTCAACGCCGCGCTCGGGAACTCCGAAGGGCTTCTCGCCGCGGGAGCGCTGTGGGCGGCGGTGGCCCATCTGGCGGGGCGGCCCCGGTGGGCGTGCGCCGCGCTGCTGGGCGCCGCGCTGCTGCGCCCGGAGATCTGGCCGTTCCTGGGGCTCTACGGGGCGTGGTCGTGGTGGGCGGTCCCGGGCTCCCGGATCGTGGTGGCCGCGAGCCTCGCTCTCGTCCCCGTGCTGTGGTTCGTTCCCGGCCTGCTTGGAGGCGGAGGGGCCTCCGGCGCCGCGAAGGGCCGGCCCAGCACCGGCAGCGCGGGACTTGCCGACTTCCCGTTCGGCGCGGTCCTGGTCGACTCGGTGCAGCTGCTGACCGTGCCTGCCGCGCTCGCACTGGCGGTCGCGCTCTACCGACCCCGCTCCCGGGCCGTGCTCTGGCTCACCGCTGCCGCGATCGCCTACGTGCTGATCGTCGCAGTCATGACGCAGGCGGGATACGCGGGCAACCCGCGGTACCTGGTTCCGGCCGCCGCGCTCGGCACGGCGGTGGCCGCGTCGGGCGCCGCACGCCTCGGAGCCGTCGCAGCCGTCCTCCTCGTCCTCGCGGTCGCCGGGTTGGGAGCCGGCGAGCTGCGAGACCAGACCCGCGCCGTCGGCCAACGGGCCGACACCCGACGGGGACTTGACCTGCTCGTCGGGCGCACCCGCGGCTCGATCGAGGCCTGCCCGCGGCTTCGCACCAGCACCCCGCAACGCTCGGCGGTGGCCTGGACGCTGGATCGCGGGCTCGCGGACCTCAATCGCCCGCCACGGGCGCCCGCCGCCGTCCTGCGCGCCCGGCCGTTCAGCGGCGGGTCGCTGGAGCCCCCTCTCTCGCCGCCGTTCGCCGCCGTCGCAGCATCACCCGGCTGGGAGCTGGCGGTGGCGTGCCCCTAGAACGCTCCGCGCCGCGCGATCACCGCGGGCACGGTCTTGATGAGGATGGTCAGGTCCAATCCGATCGACCACCGCTCGAGGTAGAGGAAGTCGAGCCGGACGAGATCGTCGAAGTCCAGCTCGCTTCGCCCGCTGACCTGCCACAGGCCGGTGATCCCCGGCAGCACGAGATAGCGCTTCTTGTGCCAGTCCTCGAGCATGTCGAAGTCCCGTTGCGGAAGTGGTCGAGGGCCGACCAGCGACATCTGGCCGAGTACGACGTTGAACAGCTGCGGGAGCTCGTCGAGCGAGAAGCGGCGCAGCAGCCGCCCGACGCGCGTCATCCGGGGGTCGTGACGGATCTTGAACAGCGCCCCCGATGCCTCGTTGAGCGACTCTAGGTCGGCCTGGGCCTGATCGGCGTCGGAGCGCATGGTCCGGAACTTCAGGCAAGCGAAGGACTCGCCTCCGATGCCCGGGCGCCGTGATCGGTAGAGCACCGGACCACGGGACGAGACCGCCACGGCCACCGCGATGGCCGCCAGCAGCGGGCTCACCAGGATGACCAGGAAGAGCGACGCCACGACGTCGAAGGATCGCTTGACGAGGTAGTCGAAGCCGTCGAACACCGGTGGGCGCAGCTCGAACAGCGGCACCGATGCCCCCGGGACGAATTCCGCCCGGTGCACGAGGATCTCCATCGTCGACGGCGCGATCCGCACCGTCACCGCCCGCCGATGGCACTGGTCGACGAGCTCTACCGCGCGCTCCGGTGGGAAATCGGGGTCGGCGATGATGACCTCTTGCACCCGGTGGGTGTCGAGCACCTCACCCAGGTCCTCGATGACGCCGAGCGAGCGCAGGCCGTTGTCGGGCCGCGGCGTCAGCGAGATGAAGCCCAGCATGTCCACCGGGGCATGCACTTCGTCGGCCAGGGCGTGCGCGACGGCCTCGATGTGCGACCCCGTGCCCACCAGCACCGCTCGCCGCCGGTAGCCCGCGGCCCGCAGGAGCAGGCCGTCGAGCTGGTGGACCAGTGCCACCGGCGCGGCGTGACGGTGCGGATCGCGCCGTCGACGATGGAGATCCTGGTGCACCGGGCGGAGTTCGTCCCGGGCACCTCCGTGCCGCTGTTCGAGCTGCGCCC
>JACCYI010000284.1 GCA_013696535.1 Solirubrobacterales bacterium | reverse complement strand
CAGCCGAGGCGGCCCGACCCAGGCCCTGTCCCTGGTCGCGCCGGATATGCCCAATCGGGCCGCCAGCGGGCCCTGGCGTGGGAGCGAGCTCGTCCTCGCCAAGGAGGGCCTCGGCGCCCTCTTAGCGGCGCCCGAGGGGGCCAGCGGCCTCGTTCTCGAGCTCGCCGTTCTCGCTTGGCGCCGGTGGCGGCACGCGACGACCACGCTCTTTCTCGCGCAGGCATGCGAACAGGCACTTCGCACCGAAGCCGTCGGAGAGCCGCAGCGGCTAGCGGTCGTCGCGACGCTGGCGGCGTTCAGAGGCGACGAACTGGGCTCCTTCGTCCTCTTGCACGACATGGGAGGCCCGTTGCCCGAGATCCTCGATCGGGCGGCGATGGAGCACGTGACCAGCGTCGCGCCGCCCCCCACCGAGCGCCGGGTGGAGCTCGTGACCAGGCTCATGGAATCCGCCGGCGGCACGGAGTGGAGCGGGCTGATCACGGATTGGACGCAGAAGACGAGTCTGGTGCTCCCGGAGATTATGCAGGCCCTCCCGCCCGAGCTCCGCGGGCCTGCGTTCTACATCCTCAGTCCCGAGCCCCTCCAGATGCTCCTGAGACAGGCCCTCGCCGTCCCGGACAGCCTTCCGTTGTAAGGCGGCCCATGTCCTCGGTCCTCGACACCTTCCCGTACCCGTGGCCCGACAAGGTGGCGCAGGAGTTGCACATAGTCCTGGCGCGGCTGTACCCCACGGCGCCGCAGGCCGTGCCCGTGGCTGAGAGGGCGGGCATCGCAACGATCTACCTCAATACGCAGCAGCCCGCGATCAACCTCTGGCACGACATCCTGGACAAGGCGGCAACGGACGGAATCCTGCGCGACCTGATCCAGACCGCGCACGATCTGATGAGCGTCAGGAATCCCCGCCGTGCGCTCCTCGAGGACCTGCTCGCCGACCGGCCCCCGCTCATCGAGGGAGAGCCCCGCCACGCCGACGGCACGGCGGTGTTCGTCACCGGCGACGAGTCGATCTCCGAACCCGAGGCGTTGCTCTACCACGACGATCTGACGATCCAGATCGGACGCGTACCTGCACTGATCGCGACCCTCGAGCACCTCGTCAAGCTCGCGCCGGCCGTCTGCAGGCTCGTCGTCGACGTGCACGGCCAGGGGATGCACGGGTCCAGCTTCCGCATCGCTCCCGACCTGCTGCTCACGAACTGGCATGTTCTGCACGACGACAGCGGCACGCGTGCCACCGCCGTCACCGCGGAGTTCGGCTACGAGGACAACGGGAAGGGAGGCGCGCTCGCGCCGGTACCGATCTCGTGCGACGTCTCGAGCATCGTCGCCGACCAGGGCGATGACTGGGGGGTCATCCGCGCGACTACGGCGCTGAAGGACGAGTGGCCCATTCTGAGGCTTTCGGAGGCGGTCGATCCGACGGTCAACGCCTCCGCGTACATCGTCCAGCATCCCGGCGGCGACCGAAAGCGGCTGGGGTTCGTCCGGAATCAGGTCTCATCCTTCGACGACCGCGTCCTGCACTACCTCACGGACACGCAGCAGGGGTCGTCGGGCTCGCCCGTCTTCGACGCGGAGGGGCGGTTGGTCGGGTTGCATCACGCCGGGGGGACGCCGCAGATCGTCGTGGGCAAGCCGCCGACTTCGAAGAACGAAGGCATCCGGATTCTGCGCGTCGTCGCCGGCTTGACCGCGAACAACATCGTCACGCCGTAGCCGCGGCGGCGGCCGACGTCAGCTCTCGACGATCGCCTCGAGGAGCCTGCTCGACGCGTCCTGCGCGAGCGTGACCCGCAGCTCGGCCGTTCCGACAGGCGGCGGGCCTGCGCTTTCCTTGGTCACGTCCGCCCGAACGAACGCGTCGCGGAAGACGGCGTCCTCGGTGAGCCGATACCGGAGCTCGTCCGCATAGCGTTCGAGCGCGACGTCGAGCTCCTCGCCTCCGGCGCCGAAGAGCGCCGCCAGACGCGTCAGCACCTCGTCGCGCTCGAGTGACGGGACGACCGACTCGATCTTCTCCAGCGGCGTCCGGCGACGGACGGCCGCTTCCTCGAACGCCTCCGTGACGGACGTTGGGTCCGGAAGCGGCGCCCCCAGCAACGCCTTCGCGTCGACGATGCCGGCACCCCACTCGTCCGCGTCCCATCCTTCCGGCTGCCGGCACCCCTTCGTGG
>JACCYI010000251.1 GCA_013696535.1 Solirubrobacterales bacterium | reverse complement strand
GAGCCGCCCAGATGGCCCGGCCACACTTCGACGATGTCGGGCAGGACCAGCAACTTGCCGGTGAGCGAACGGTAGATGCCCCGCGCGCCCTCGGCTTTCTCGATCGCGAGATCCGGCCGGGCGACGTCGTTGACGAACAGCGTGTCACCGGTCAGCACCGCCCACGGTTCATCGCTGCGGCTGGTGTCGATCAACGCGAACGCCGTGTGCTCGGGCCGGTGGCCGGGCGTGTGCAGCGCCCGGATCCTGAGCGTTCCGAGCTCCCACTCGGCGTCGTCGTCGAACGGCTCGTGCTCATAGGCGGGCATCGCCTCGCGGTGGATATGGATCGTCGCGCCGGTCGCAGCGGCCAGGCGACCATGCCCGGAGACATGGTCAGCATGATTGTGAGACTCGAAGACGTGCTCGATGCTCACGCCCATGTAGCGCGCAAGCTCCAAGTAGTAGTCGACCTCGAAACGCGGGTCGACGACCCCCGCCACTCCCGCCTTCTCATCGCCGATCAGATACGAAGCGCATCCCAGGTCGTCATGAGTGACCTGACGAAAGATCATCGGGTTGCCTCCAAGGTCCACACGGGGTCGGGGACGTCGGCCACTGTGAGCGGACCCTCAAGCGATCGCCGGACCCGTTGCTCTGAGTCCGGTGCGATCAGCTTGGCTGCGGCACGATCCGGATGTAGGGGCGCGGCGACTCCCAGCCGTCAGGATAGGTCTTCTTCGCGTCCTCGTCGGAGACCGAGCCGGCGATGATCACGTCGTCGCCCTGCTGCCAGTTGACCGGTGCCGCAACCTTGTGCTGCGAGGTCAGCTGCAGTGAGTCGATGACTCGAAGCACCTCGTCGAAATTGCGCCCGGTGGTCATCGGATAGACAAGCATCAGCTTGACCTTCTCGTCCGGGCCGACGACGAAGACATTGCGCACCGTCTGGTTGACGGCCGGCGTGCGTGAAGTGGGGTCGCCCGACGTGTCCTCCGGCAGCATTCCGTAGAGCTTGGACACGTTGAATTCCGAGTCGCCGATCATCGGGTAGTTCGGCGCGTGCCCCTGCGTCTCCTCGATGTCGGCCGCCCACTGCGCGTGGTTGTCGACCGGGTCCACCGACAGGCCGATGATCTTCACGTTCCTTGCGGTCGAACTCGGGCTTGACCTTGGCCATGTAGCCGAGTTCGGTCGTGCAGACGGGAGTGAAGTTCCTCGGGTGCGAGAACAACACCGCCCAGGAATCCCCCATCCAGTCGTAAAACTGAATGCGGCCTTCAGTCGTTTCAGCCTCGAAGTCGGGGGCGGTGCCACCGATCTGCAGAGCCACCTGGGCTGCTCCTCCCGCTCTAAGACGAAGTCACTTGCGCCGATCCTGTCACACCCGGGCCCAGAGAAGACAGAAGACGTCGGTCAGACCCGCCGGCTTCACGGCGGCCTGCCCTTCAGCCGAGGGCATCGAGGTGAAGGCGCGGTCCGCGAGATCGGGCTGACGGCGTTCCTAGTCGCGACACCAGGGCAGTGGCCAGGGCGAGGATCAGGGCCTCAAGCCCCGCGAGTCGCAGTCACGGGATTTCACATCGTTCACTTCGACTGCGACCATGGAGGATGCAAGGGAATTGGAGCTGCCCGCTCGGGCTCCATCCGCGCCGGCGATGGACGACTTGAGGATGGCGACCGATGGCAGTGCTCAACCCCGCAGCCCACTTGACCCAGCTCGAGCTTTCGCAGGAAGGCTCGGTCGCGCGGGTCAGCCTGAATCGGCCCGACCGTTACAACGCGCTGTCGTTCGAGCTCATGCGGGAGTTGCGCGAAACGCTCGAGACAATCGCGCCAGACCCCGCGGTTCAGGTGGTGATCCTCCAGGGATCCGGCCGCGGGTTCTCGGCCGGACACGACTTGAGCGAGATGATCGGCTGCGACGATTCGTTCTACGAACGCCTCTTCGACGAGTGCACGCGCCTGATGCAGACGATCCGCCGGATGCCGCAGCCGGTGATCGCCCAGGTTCACGGGGTGGCCACCGCCGCCGGCTGTCAGCTCGTCGCGTCCTGCGATCTCGCCGTTGCGACCCACGACGCACGGTTCGGAACGCCAGGTGTGAAGATCGGGCTCTTCTGCTCGACTCCCATGGTGCCGCTTTCTCGCGCGGTCGGGCCCAAGCGCGCGATGCAGATGCTGCTGACCGGCGAGATGATCGACGCGCCGACGGCCGTGGACTGGGGCTTGATCAACGACGTGGTCGCACCAGAGGATCTGCACGCGGCGACCGACACCCTGGCCGCGAAGATCACGAGCGCCAGCCCACGCGTCGTGGGCCTGGGGAAGGAGACCTTTTACGCGCAGGTCGAGCGTGACGAAGACGCCGCTTACGAACTCACGAAGCAGGTTATGGCGCGCAACGCGTCCTCTCCCGACGCGCAGGAGGGGATGAGCGCCTTCGTCGACAAGCGCGCCCCCGTGTGGCCGGAGGTCTAGTGGACGTCAATCTCTCGCACCTCACGCCGACCGCCTTCCTCGACCGCACGGCGGCGATCTTCCCCGATCGGGTCGGCGTCATCGACGGCCCGCTACGCCGGACCTGGTCAGAGCTCCAGGAACGCAGCCGCCGGCTCGCCTCCGCGCTCCAACATGCCGGTATCGCTCATGGGGAGCGAGTCGCCTTCCTCGCGCCGAATACGGCCGAGCTGCTCGAAGCGCACTTCGGGGTCCCGGCGGCGGGTGCGGTGCTCGTAGCGGTCAACTCGCGGCTGCTCGAAGACGAGGTGGCCTCCATCCTCGAGCACTCCGCCAGCCGGATCCTGGTGATCGACTCCGAGCTGGCTCAACTCGGGTCGGCCGCAGCCGAGCGGGCGGGCGTGGAGCGGATCCTGGTTGCCGGTCCGGGGGCCTCGAGCTACGAGGAGTTCCTTGCCCAAGCGCCGCCCGGGGCACCCGAGCCACGCCTGAACGACGAGAACGAGACGATCTCCGTCAACTACACGTCAGGCACCACGGGACGGCCCAAGGGGGTGATGTACACCCATCGCGGCGCCTACCTCAACGCGCTCGCCGAGGCCCACCACGCGGGCCTGGACACTCGCTCGGTCTACCTGTGGACGCTTCCGATGTTCCACTGCAACGGCTGGTGCTTCCCGTGGGCGGTGACCGCCGCCGCCGCGACCCACGTCTGTCTCCGGCAGGTCGAGCCCGCTTCGGTCTGGCGGCTCATCGACGACGAGGAAGTCACTCACCTGTGCGGGGCGCCCACCGTTCTCATCATGCTTGCGTCCGATCCCGCCGCCCACGCGCTCGAGCGTCCTGTGCTCGCCACCACGGCCGCCGCGCCGCCCCCGCCGTCCGTGATCGCACGCGTTGAGGCGCTGGGCTTCGAGGTCAACCACGTCTACGGCTTGACGGAGACCTACGGCCCGATCACGATCTGCGAGTGGGACCCGGCGTGGGACGGCGCGGACGGAGAGCAGCGGGCGCGGCTACGAGCCCGCCAGGGCGTGGGCATGCTGACCGCCGACCCCGTCCGCGTGGTCGACGAGCAGATGCGAGACGTCCCCCGCGACGGGGAGACGATGGGTGAGGTCGTCATGCGCGGCAACAACGTGATGAAGGGCTACCTCGATGATCCCGGGGCGACCGCTGCCGCCTTCGCGCACGGCTGGTTTCACTCCGGCGACCTCGGCGTCATGCATCCCGACGGCTATGTCGAGCTGCGAGACCGCGCGAAGGACATCATCATATCGGGCGGGGAGAACGTCTCCTCGATCGAAGTCGAGCGTGTGCTCATGCGCCACCCGGACGTGGTCGACGTCGCAGTCGTCGCCCAGCCTGACGAGAAGTGGGGCGAACGCCCGCGGGCCTTCGTAGCGCTCAAGCCCGGGGCCCAGCCCACCGAGGCGGAGCTCATCGCATTCGCGCGTGACCATCTGCCGGGTTTCAAGGCGCCGCAGAACGTCGAGTTCGGCGACTTGCCACGGACCTCGACCGGCAAAGTCCGCAAGACCGAGCTGCGCGATCGAGCGCTCAACCGGATCGCCGCGAACTGACGACCGCACCGCTGTGCGAGTAGATTGCGCGGTCCTTCGGCGGGTGCGTGGAGGCGCCGGCCGCGTCGGTTCAATTGGGAGGTCCGGGTGAGGAATTCGCGGAGCAGGGCGCGGTCACTGGCGGTGCTGGCGGCGGCTGCGTGCGCGGTCGGCGTATCCGCCGGTCCGGCAAGTGCGAGGACGGCGGTGCCGGATGTCGTAGGGCCGCTGCCGGTGACGGCGCAGTCCTATCCCTTCGGCGCCGCGGACCACCAACTGGTTCCTGAAGACCTCTCCAAGGTCGGCTACGTCGAAGAGGAGTACCTCGTCAGCGGCAAGGCCAACGTCTATGACTGGCCCGCGGCAGGGGCCGCCGTCGTGCGCACGCCGGACGCGCCGTACACCACGCGCGTCTTGGTGCGCCGACCCAAGAAGCGGACGAAGCTGAGCGGCAACGTCGTCGTTGAGATGCTCAATCCGTCGAACCTCTTCGACCTCAACATCGGCTGGGCGCTGTCGCATTCGCAGTTCACGCGCAACGGCGATGTGTGGGTCGGCATCACGGCCAAGCCGATCGCCATCGCAGCGCTCAAGACCTTCGATCCGCAGCGCTACGGCTCCCTCGCCATGAACAACCCGCTGGCGCTCGACGATCCGCGCAACTGCAGCGAGCTGGAGACCACGATCGCCGGCGACAGCTCGCGGACGACCGAGAACGGCCTCATCTGGGACATCTACAGCCAGGTCGGAACGTGGCTCAAGAGCAGGTCGCAGACCAACCCGCTCGCCTACGGCACGGGAGCGCGCCGGGCCAACGACGTCGAGTACGCCTACGGCTTCGGCTACTCCCAGACAGGCGGGTATCTCGTCGACTACATCAACGCGATCACCCCGCTGGCCGTGAAGCCGGGGGAGAAGCCGATCTACGACGGCTACCTCGTCGGCGTCGCCGGGGGTGCCTTCGTCGGCACCGTACCGATCAACCAGTGCGCACCGGCGCCGTCAGACGAAGGGCGCCGCCAGATCCGCGACGCCGGTGTACCGGTGATCCGGATCATGTCCCAGTCGGACTATCTGATCGGCATCGACTCCCGGCGGCCTGACGCCGACACGCCGCGGGATCGCTTCCGCCACTACGAGATGGCCGGCGCCGGGCACGCGACGCCGGATGAGCTGTACTTCTCCGCCACCTCGGCTGACATCGTGCGCGCCGGCCGCACCGTGCCGCCGGCCTCGTGCGACGAAGGACCTCGCAGCCGGTTCCCGAGCTCGATCCACTTCAACGCAGGGCTCAGGAACCTCGACCTGTGGGTGCGCGACGAGCTGCCGCCCCCCCACGCGGACCCAATCCTGATCGAAAAGGGCAAGCCCGTGCTCGACGAGTTCGGCAACGTGCAAGGAGGCTTGCGGTCCCCGTACGTCGACGTCCCGGCGAGCACTTGGTCGGGCACGTCAAACGGCGCGTCGTTCTGCTTCATCGCCGGACACGAGATCCCGTTCGACCAAGCGCTGATCGACGAACTCTACCCGACTCACGGCGCCTATGTGAGGGCTGTGCGGCGCAACGTGCGTGACTTGGTCGCCGACCGATTCCTCACTCGTGAGGATGGCAAGACGCTCATCAGGGAGGCCGAGGCCTCCGACGTCCAGAGCGAGACCGGCGTCTAGTAGACGCGTCCGGAAGTATCGGGCGGAACGGGTGAAGGAGTTTCGAGGTGGCTGGGCGAGGTTTATGTGTCGATGGGGGCGCAAAACGCGTCGAACCAGTCGGCGCTGCGACTCGCGTCCTCGATCAGATCACCGGCGGCGAGCCACCCTCAGCTCGCGACCCAACGTTCAGAACCTACGGACGCGCGTCCTAGAGCGTCCATCCGCGCGGGCAGCGGAGCGCCGCTCGCGCGGAGTACCTCGTCATCAGGCGGTCGTCGTGCCTTCTGCGTATGGCGCGTAGCGGTGGTGGAGCATCAGCTCGTTTCCGTCCGGATCGGAGAAGAAGGCCATGTGACAGACACCGGTGTCGAGGGTCTCGCCGAAGAACGCCACGCTCTCGGCCTCCAACGCGGCCCGCGCGGCCTTCACGTCCTCGACCCCGAGCGGCAGCGGATTGCCCTTCTGCGCGACGAAGGGCCTGCCCATCCGCTCTGGCTCCCAGATCGCGAAACACGTGTCTCCGGCCCAGCACTCATAGCTGGCGTGCTCGTCGGCATGCAGCCCCAGCGTGTCGCGGTAGAAGGCCTTCGAGCGTTCGGCGTCCTGCGAGGGAACACCGAGGAAATCCAGCCTGCGAATTTTGGTCATGGCCATCAGACTGCCCGCCCGCAGCGCCCCGAACACGTGATTGAGGGGCGCGGGCGGTAAGGAGCCGGGGAGCCGCCGCGGCCCCGCGCGTCGGCGTCAGCGGCCATCAACGCCGACGCGCACCGGGGCGACTCACGCCGGTCATCCTCAGCCTTCGGCACCCGCCCTGATCGGCCGCCGGACCATCAGCACGGCTGACAGCGCGACAAGAAGACCCCCGACCGCCACGCCGGCGGTCAGGACCAGGGCGGTCCGGTAGGCGTCCAGCAGGGCCTCCGGGTCAGTCGACCCGCCGGACTGCGCGCCGTCACGACGGCCAGGGAGATCGCGCCGCCAACTTGAAACGACGTCTGCACCAACCCGGATGCGAGTCCTTGCTCGTAGTCGGCGATCCCGTTGGTGGCCTTCATGCTGAGGGTCGGGAAGCAGAGCGCGAAGCCGATCCCGATCAGCAGAACGGTCGGGAGGAGCACCGCGGCGTAGTCGGGCACCGCGTCCAGGCGGAGCACCAGCGCGTAGCCCACCACGGAGGACAGGGCCCCGACGGCGACCAGCGGCGCCGTACCGAGACGGTCCACCAGCGGCCCGATGCGCGTTGAGCCGAAGGCGACGAGCAGTCCGGCAGGGAGGAAAGCCAACGCGGTCTCGAGCAGCAACCGGCCGTTCATGGCCTGGAGGTACAGGGTCATGATGAACTGGAACCCGATCTAGGCGCCGAACAGCACCATCGCTCCGAGGTTGGCGCGTACAAGCGGGCTCGAGCGCAGGATTCCCAGTCGCACGAGTGGCGCCGGCGTATGACGTTCGATGGCCAGGAACCCGGTCAGAAGCGCCGCCGCCACCACGAAGCCGGCAACCGTCCGGCCGCGCCCCATCCGCGCTCCGGCGCCTCGACGACGGTCCAGACGAGCAGCGGCATCCCGGCGGTCTGTTCGACCAAAACCGTCGCACATTCCGCGTTGGTTCGCGCGCCGGCGCCTCGCTCAGGACGGTCGGACGCGTGAGGCGGCGGCCCTGGCTCACGAACGAGCCGACTCGGCCACGATCTCCGCGGCCGCGCCCAGCTCGCGTTCTCCGTGGGCGGCGGTCGCGACGAGCCGCAGACGCGAGGTGCCGATCGGGACGGTGGGCGGCCGGATCGCCTGGGCGAAGACCCCGCCCCGCAGGGCCGCCTCGGCGACGGCCATTGCGGCATGCGGATCGCCTATGACGAGTGGGACGATCGGCATGGATCCCGGCTCGACGCCCAAGCCGGCACGGCCGAGGTGAGCACGCAGCGCGCGCGCCCGGGCATGCAACGTCGGCACGAGCTGCCGATCGGTCCGCAGCAGCTCGAGTGCGGCGAGGGCGGCGCCCAGCGCGGGCGGCGGGAGTGCCGTGGAGAAGATCAGGGTCCGTGCGCGGTTGACCAGGAAGCGGGCCACCTCCGCGCTGCAACACGCAAACGCGCCGTAGCTGCCGAGTGCCTTCCCGAGCGTGCCGACGGTCAACTCGACCTCATCCTCCAGCCCGAGCTCCGCCACCAGGCCCCGGCCCCGTTCTCCCACGACGCCCGTGGCGTGAGCCTCGTCGACCATGACCCGCGCGCCGTGGCGGCGGGCGAGTTCGACGATGCCCTCCAGCGGCGCGAGGTCACCGTCCATGGAGAAGACGGCGTCGGTGACGATCAGCGCTGGACGGCCGGCCGCGGACCGCAAGCCGGCGGCCAGCGCGTCGAGGTCGGCGTGCTCGTACACGATCGTCTCCGCACGTGAGAGTCGGCAGCCGTCGATGATCGAAGCGTGGTTCAGCGCGTCGGAGAGCACGACCTCGCCCGGTCCGGCAAGGGCCGGGACGATGCCGGTGTTCGCCAGATAGCCCGAACCGAACAGGATGCACCCCTCGGTGCCCTTGAATTCGGCCAGCTCGCGCTCGAGTCGTTCGTGCAGGTCGGTCCCGCCGCTGACCAGCCGCGAGGAGCCGGCCCCCGCGCCCCACCGCTCGACCGCATCGATCGCGCCGGCGCGGACGCGCGGATCGTCCGCCAGACCGAGATAGTCGTTGGAGCACAGCAACAAGACATCGCGGTCACCCAGTCGCACCCGAGCGCCCTGGGGGCTCTGCAGCGTCCGCAGCTTCCGCAAGAGGCCGGCCGCGGTCAACTCTGCGAGCGTGTCGGCGACGTCTGTCACGCGGCCGGCAGCGGGCCGCAGCGCACGCAGCGAGCGGTCCACCCCGTCGGCAGTACCTGGACGACGAGCTTGCGCCCGCACGCGGTGCAGAACCGCGGCGGATCCGTCGCCGTGCGGCGCTTCCGGCACCGACCGTGATCGCCCGAATCGAGCCACCGCCCACAGCCATCGCAGTGCGAAGTGCCGGTCACAACGTCTCAGACAGCGCCTTGACCGGCATGGCGAGGTCCGCGAGCAGGTCGAGGTCCTCCTCGGGGGTGCGCCCGAGCGTCGTCAGGTAGTTGCCGACGATGATCGCATTGATGCCTCCGAGCATCCCTTGTCGCGCGCCGAGGTCGCCGAGCGTCAGCTCACGCCCGCCCGCGAAGCGCAGGACCGTGCGTGGGAGCGCGAGGCGGAACGCGGCGATCGTGCGGAGCGCGGCGCGAGGATCGAGCGGCGGCTGGTCGGCGAACGGCGTGCCGGGGCGCGCGTCGAGGAAGTTCAGCGGCACCTCGTCCGGATCGAGCTCTGAGAGCTGCGAGGCGAGCTCGGCCCGCTGCTCGAGTGACTCGCCCATGCCGATGATCCCGCCACAGCAGACCTCCATTCCCAGCTCGCGGACGAGCTCGAGCGTCTCGCGACGCTCCTCCCAGGTGTGCGTCGTGACGACGTTCGCGAAGTACGAGCGCGCGGCCTCGAGGTTGTGGTTGTAACGGTGCACGCCCATCGCGGCCAGCTCTTCGCCCTGGTCGCGGGTCAGGATTCCGAGCGAGCACGCGACGTTGATGTCCACCGCCTCCTGGATCGCCGCCACTCCCTCCGAGACCTGCCCCATCAGCCGCTCGTCCGGCCCGCGGACCGCAGCCACGATGCAGAACTCGGTGGCGCCCGTCGCGGCGGTCTGCCTAGCGGCCTCCACAAGCGAATCGATGTCGAGACGTACGGCCCGCACCGGCGTCTCAAAGCGCCCGGACTGCGAGCAGAAGTGGCAGTCCTCCGGGCAGCCACCGGTCTTCAGGCTCACGATGCCCTCGACCTCGACTTCCGGCCCGCACCATCGCATGCGGACCTCGTGCGCCAGGGCCAGAGCGTCATCCAAACGCTCGTCGGGAAGACGCAGGACTTCGAGCACCTGCGCCTCCCACAGGCCCTCGCCCCGCTCGAGCACCTGCTCGCGAGCTGTGTCGATGATGTCGCTCATAGCAGCCCTTCTGTTGAGATCCAAGTGTGCGCACGCTCCGCGAAGACGGCCGGCTCCAGCGCCGGGGCGCCCTCTGGTATGCGCCCCAAGAGGGGGCGTCCGGCGTAATCGGGAAGGTCGTCGAGATTGCAGCGCTCCGCGAGGTCTGGCTCGGCAGGCCACAGGCCGATCACCAGGCCCGGGCAGTCGAGCCCGCGGGCGTGCAGCGCCTCACAACTCAGCGCGGCCTGGTTGAGAGCGCCGAGCCCGGCCCGCGTGACCACGACGACCGGCGCGCCGAGCAGCGCCGCCGCATCCGCGAGCGTCGTGC
>JACCYI010000219.1 GCA_013696535.1 Solirubrobacterales bacterium | reverse complement strand
GCTAGACGCGACTGCTAGACGCGGTGCCTCGGCACAAAACGATCAGACGAGGAAAGCTCGTCTTTGCAGCACTTTCGTCAGAGCGGCGGACGAGGTTCGAACTCGCGACCCTCAGCTTGGGAAGCTGATGCTCTACCAACTGAGCTACCGCCGCAGCGGGCGCAGATGTTAGTGGACGCGCCTCTACCCTGGAATCATGGGCAAGGGACCCGCAGCCATCGTCGTCGCGCTCGCCGCCGCCCTGGTCGGACTGCTCTCCTACGGGGTGGCTCAGCGCGGCGAGGACCGGTCGATCGATGCGGCCGTCGCGAGCGGCGAGCGGATCGATCCGCCCCAAGCCGAAGAAGAGCTCGGGCTGCTGGGCGACCCTGGTCGTTCGCGATCGCTCAGCTCCTTCCGCGGCAAGGTCGTAGTGCTCAACTTCTGGGCTTCGTGGTGTGATCCGTGCGTGGAGGAGCTGCCGCTCCTTCAGCGCAACCATGAGAAACTGACATCCCGGAACGCGACGGTCGTCGGCGTCAACCTGCGCGACGTGTCTTCGGACGCGCTCGGCTTCGTGCGGCGGTTCAAGTTGACGTATCCGAGCCTGCGCGATCCCGACGCCGAGCTCGCGCGGGCGTACGGAACCGTCGGGTATCCCGAGACCTTCGTGATCGATCGCGAAGGGCGCATCGCGGCGAAGCGTCGCGGACCGGTGACACAGGCGTGGCTCGACGAGACGCTGCCGGTGCTCCTCGCCGAGCGCACGTGATGCGCCTACAGCCTTTCCTCGCCCTCCTGTTGGCGCTGGCCCTGCTTCCGGCGGCCTCGGTGTCCGCGGCCGCCCCTCGCACCACGCTTCCCGACGTCGAGGACGAGGTCATGTGCACGCAGTGCGGCACGGCGCTGAACATCTCCGAAGCACCCTCGGCCGACCGGGAGCGCGCGTTCATCCGGGCGCAGATCGCAAAGGGGAGGACCAAGGAGGAGATCAAGGCCGCCCTGGCCGACGAGTACGGCCCCCGGGTGCTGGCCGTCCCCTCCCGCGGGGGCTTTGACCGAGCGGCCTTCCTCGTCCCCGCCCTGCTCGGTCTCCTGGCCCTGGGCGGGGTGCTGCTCGCCGCGTTGCGGTGGCGTCGGGGACGCGACGACACTCCCCAGAGCGGGCCGGAGCTCGATCAAGCCGATTCGCGTCGCCTCGACGCGGAGCTGCGAGCCTTCAAGGGATGAGCGCAGGAGTCGACACCACGGTGCTCGCCGCCTTCGCGGTCGGCCTGGTGTCGTTCGTGTCGCCCTGTGTCCTGCCACTGGTTCCGGGCTACCTCTCGGCCGTTTCGGGCGTTTCGGTGACCGACATGCGCAGCGGCGAGCGGCGCGTGAGCCACGTCCTGCTCCCGGCCATCGTCTTCTGCGGCGCGTTCACCGTGGTCTTCGTCGCCCTCGGAATGACCGCCACCGGGCTCGGCTCGACGCTCAACGACCATCGCGGCGTGCTCGAGAAGATCGCCGGGGCGATCATCATCGTGCTGGGCGTCTTCTTCGTGCTGACACCGTTCATCCCGCGCCTCAATCGCGAATGGCGAGTCGATGCGCTCATGGCGCGGGCAGGGTCGGGCGGTCCGCTCGTCGCGGGAGCCGCCTTCGCCATCGCTTGGACCCCCTGCGTCGGCCCCACCCTGGCCACCATCCTGAGCGCGGCAGCCCTGCAGGAGACCGTGAGCCAAGGCGCGATCCTGCTCACCTTCTATTCCCTCGGACTCGCGGTCCCCTTCCTGATCACGGCCGTTGCCTTCAACCGCGCCACCTCGGCGTCCCGGTGGCTGCGGGACCGCTATCTGATCATCACCGCGATCTCTGGCCTAGTGCTGATTGCGATGGGTGTGCTGCTGCTCAGCGGCCAGCTCACGGATCTCAACACGGAGGCGCAGCGGCTGCTTCGCGGCGTCGGGCTCGACAACCTCTACGACCTCTGACGGGCGCGGCATCCCGACCAACCTCCGCGGCCCCTGGCCTCTGCGCATACGGCTGACCGTCGCGGTGGCTTCGGTCACGGCGGTGGTGCTGGCCGCGACCGGTCTGCTGCTCTTCGGTCAGTTCTCGCGCGATCTGGACAAGCGGACCGACGTCGAGCTCGGAGAACGAGCCGCCGGCGTGTCCGAGCTCGCCCGGCAGGTGCCACAACAGCGCCTGCTCGAGGTCTCGGGCGAGGGTCTCGCACAGGTCTTCGGACCGGCCGACGAGCTGCGCGCAACCACGAGGCAGCTCGACCGCACCCGGCTGCTGACCCCGGTCGAGGTGGTTGCTGCTCGCAGGACACCCCAGCGGCTCACGCGCAAGACCGTCGCCACCACCGATGACGGGGCTCGGGTCCGGGCCTTCGCGATCGCCGGCGGAGCTGTCGTGGCGATCGCCGAAGCGCGCGATCGCCGCGAGCAGGAGCTCGCGCGGCTCGCCACCCTCCTGACGATAGGACTGCCCGGCGCACTGCTGCTGGCGGCCTTCACGGGCTACCAGGTGGCAGGGGCCGCTCTGCGACCGGTCGAGCACATCCGGTCGCGAGCCGCTCAGATCGGGGAGACCGATCTCGCCGAGCGGCTGCCCCAACCGGGCACCGGCGACGAGCTCGACCGCTTGACCGCGACGCTCAACGACCTGCTCGGACGGCTGTCAGGTGCGCTGGAAAGCGAACGGCGCATAGTCAGCGACGCCAGCCACGAGCTGCGCACGCCCATCAGCGTGCTGCAGACCCGGCTGGACGTCGCGCTCCTCGGTGAGCCCGACAAGGACGCCCTCCGGAACGTCGTGCACGAGGCACGGGGCGACGTCCAGCGACTGGCGCGCCTCGCGGACGACCTGCTCGTGCTGGCTCGCGCCGACCAGGGCCGGCTCCCTCTCCGCCCCGAGCCGGTCGACGTCCAGGACCTGCTGGAACAGGCCGCCGGCCGACATGCGAAGTCGGGGCACACGCTGACCGTCAGGGTCGAGATCCCCGGCGGGGCGGTGGTCCTCGCCGACCCTGACCGCCTCGGGCAGGCGTTGGACAACCTCGTCGTCAACGCGCAACTTCACGGCGCCGGCCCGGTGGAGCTCGTCGCCCGGGCCCCGAGTCCGACGGTGGTCGAGCTGTCGGTGAGCGACCGCGGACCCGGGTTCTCCGACGAGCTGCTGACCCGGGCCTTCGAACGTTTCGCCCAGGGCTCTCACGACAGCCGGGAGGACGGCGCCGGGCTGGGCCTGGCGATCGTCGCGGCGCTGACCAAGGCGCTCGGCGGCAGCGTCCGCGCGGCGAACCGGCAGGGCGGCGGCGCAGAGGTGACGCTCGCGGTTCCCGCGGCCTGACCGGTCAATCGGCGTTGAGGCGGTACCCGGCGCCACGGATCGTCTCGAGCGACCGGCGGCCGAACGGCCGGTCGATCTTCCCCCGCAGGTAGCGGATGTAGACCTCGATGACGTTCGAGCGGTTCTCGTAGCCGGAGTCCCAGGCTCCCTCGAGCAGCTGCAACCGGGTGAGCACCTCGCCGGGGTGGCGCATGAAGACCTCGAGGATCTGCACCTCCTTGACCGACAGGTCGAGATCCTCCCCGGCGCGCTGCACGCGATGAGTGGCGAGGTCGAGCGTCAGGTCCCCAACGCGGAGCTCCGTGCCGTGGGCCGCCGGCCGGCGGCGCGCGAGGGCGCGCAACCGGGCAAGCAGCTCGCCGAAGTCGAACGGCTTGACGAGGTAGTCGTCGGCGCCCGTGTCCAGCCCGGTGATCCGGTCGTCGACGGCGTCTCGCGCCGTCAGCATGAGGATCGGCGTCGCCACGCCCTCGGCCCGCAGGCGCCGGCAGGTCTCGAAGCCGTCCATGCCGGGCAGGTTGACGTCGAGGCAGATCGCGTCGTAGGACGTGGAGCCGGCCATCCAGAGTGCGTCCTCGCCGCGGATCGCCACGTCGGCGAGCAGCCCCTCGGCCATCAGGCCCTCGCGGACGAGCTTGGCCAGCCGGACCTCGTCCTCCACCACCAGGATGCGCACGGCGGAGAGTCTCCCGGTTTGAGATCGCCCGCGGCGCCGAAGGGCCGGCTCAGGGGGCAGGACGGGCTGGGGCGGTGTCGGCCGCCAGGGCGGCGATCACGGTCTGAAGCCAGGCCCGCTCGGATTCCGTGACCCCCGTCGCCAGCTTGCGGCGGGTCCAGCGCTCGAGGTCCTCGCGGGCCCCTACCACGAGCAGCGGACCTGAGACGCCGTAGCGACCGTCCGCCAGGGCCGAGAGCGCGCCCTCCTTGTCCCGGCGGATTCGCAGCTGCTCGACCACCGGCACCCCCGCGATCGCCTCCGGCCTGGCCGGGTCTCCGTCCGCGTCCCCCCAGGGGCGCACCACGAAGATGGAGCGCCGCCCGAAGACCGTCGGGCGCGGGCGCGCGACGGGACCGATGGGGCCTCGGCGCCACCGCTCGAGCAACGCCGGGACCTGCCTGGCCATCTCCTGGCGGAGCATCACGTGAACCGAGTCCCCGGCCAGCAGGCGTGTGGAGCCGCGCGGCGGGATCGCCTGGGCGTCGCGCACGATCACGTTGACGACGGCATCCCGCGGCAGCCCCAGGTCACGCACCCGCGCCCCGGCGATGGCGTCGGTCGGACCGATCGGGAACTCGAGGATCTCGGCGCCGAGGCGGCGGATGGTCCCGGCTTCTGACAGCGGCGTGGGCAGGGCGGGCTCGCTCGTGGTCATGTTGAGCCGCCGGGCGAGCGGCTCGAACGTCGTGCCCTGGAGCAGCGTGGAGAGCAGGACGGCGAAGAAGACGATGTTGAAGAAGTTGAGCGCGCCGTCGACGCCCTCGATCACCGGGAAGGTCGCGAGCACCACGGGCACTGCTCCACGCAGGCCGGCCCAGCTCAGTACCGCGCGCTCCGCGTTCGAGAAGCCGCCGAAGGCGGTCGACAACCAGGTCGCGGCGGGCCGGGCGACCAGGACGAGCACGAGCGCCAGCAGCGTCCCTTCCGCCGCGACGGCGAGCAGCCGGGACGGGAAGACCAGCAGCCCGAGGGTGAGGAACATGACCAGCTGCGCGACCCAGGCCATCCCCTCGTGGAAGCTCGTCACCGTCCGCTTGGCCGGGACGTGCGCGGTACCGAGGGCCAGCCCGGCCAGGTATACGGCTAGAAAGCCCGAGCCGTCCAGTACGTCGGCGCCTCCGTAGGCGAGGGCGACCGTGGCAAGGGAGGCCACGGGGTAGAGCCCCGCCGTCTCCAGCCGGGCACGCTGGAAGGCCTGCACGGCGCCCCAGCCGACCAGCCACCCCACGGCGGCGCCGATGCCCAGCTGCCCGACGAAGAGCAGGGCCATGTCACCCACGCCGTAATCCGGCTTGAGCAGCCATTCGGTGAAGCCGATCACGAGCAGGATGGCCACGGGGTCGTTGAATCCCGCCTCACCTTCGAGCGTCCGGGCGAGCTTGCGCCGCAACGTCGAAGTGCGGAGCAGGCCGAAGATCGCCGCGCCGTCCGTGGACGCCACGATGGCCCCGACGAGCAGGCCCTCGAGCGTGGAGAAATCGAACAGGGCGACGGCCGCGAGGCCCACGATGACGGCGGTCGCCAGCGTCCCGATCAGGGCGAGCGAGATCGCCGCTGCCAGCACAGGACGGATTTCGAGCATACCCGTGGTGAGTCCGCCCTCGAAGAGGATGAGCGCCAGCGCGATCACCCCGATCGTCCGCGCGAGCCCGTAGTCCTCGAAGTTGATGAGCCCGAGGCCCTCGGACCCGACGATCATGCCGACCGCGAGGAAGAGGACGAGTCCCGGCACCCGCAACCGCCCCGCCAGCAGCGAGGCGAGAAGGCCGAGCGAGAGCAGGGCTCCCGCGATCAGGATGAGTCGTCCGTCGCTCACAGCGCGGACGATGCCAGGGTGGGCGGCTACATCGAGGCCGGGGCGTCGACCCCGAGGAGCCCGAGCGACCGGGCGATGACCCGCTGGGAGACGACGCTCAGCGCGATCCGGAAGGACTTCAACTCGACAGGTTCCACGCCCACCACCTGGCAATCCCGGTAGAACGCGGTGAAAGCCTGTGCGAGCTCGAGGGCGTAGGCGGCGATCCGGTGCGGGGCGCGGCGATCCGCCGCTTCGGCCACCTCCCCCGGGAAGGCCAGCAGCTTCTTGATCAGCTCGCGCTCCGCCCGCTCGAGGGTGAGTCCCTCGGCGCGGGCCGATTCGAGCAGCGCCTGCTCGACGCGTGCCTGCCCCGCCCTGGCCAGCACGGAGGCGATCCGGGCGTGGGCGTACTGCACGTAGTAGACGGGGTTCTCGTTGGACTGCCGGCGCGCGAGATCGAGGTCGAGGTCGACCGTGGAATCGTGCGAGCGCCCGAGCATGAAGAAGCGCGTGGCGTCGACGCCGATCTCCTCGACCAGCTCGTCGAGGGTGATGAAGTCCCCGCGCCGCTTCGACATGGACGCCCGCTGGCCGCCCTCCACGATGTGGACGAACTGAAGGATCGGGATCTCGAGGCGCCTGGGCTCGACCCCGAGCGCGGCGGCGGCGGCGCGCATCCGGCCGATGTAGCCGTGATGATCTGAACCCAGCACGTACACCAGGCGGTCGTAGCCCCGCTCGAGCTTGTGCTCCAGATACGCGACGTCGGAGGCGAAGTAGGTCGGGTCGCCCGTCGAGCGTTCGAGCACCCGGTCCTTGTCGTCGCCGAAGTCAGAAGTGCGCAGCCACAGCGCACCCTCGTGGCGGTAGAGGTGCCCGCGCTCCTCGAGCCGCGCGTACGCCCGCTCCACCGCGGTCGGTTCACCCTCGTACAGGGAGTTCTCGAGGAAGAAGCGGTCGAAGGAGACGCGATAGGTCTCGAGCGTTCGACGGATCCTGGCGAACATCCGCTCGACGCCCTCACGGGAGAGCCGGTCGAGATCTGGGGACTTGTCGCCCGCGCCCGGGATCGCAGCGGCCAGCTCCACGACGTAGTCGCCCTCGTAGCCGCCCGCCGGCACGGGCCCTCCGAGCGCCCGCGCCCGGATGGACTCCCCCAGCTTGCGGACCTGGGTGCCCGAGTCGTTGAAGTAGTACTCGCGGTCGACGGAGTGGCCGGCCAGCTCGAGGATCCTCGACAATGAGTCACCGTAGGCGGCGTGCCGGCCGCTGGCCGCGGTGAGCGGCCCGGTGGGATTCGCGCTCACGAACTCGACGTTGATGCGCTCTGACCGCTCGGGGCGACCCGCGCCGTACTCCTCGCCCGCCGCGAGCACGCTGGCCGCCGATTCGACGTACCACGCGTCGGTGAGGAACACGTTGAGAAAGCCGGGCCCCGCGACCTCGACGCGATCCAGACGGTCGCCCATCCGGGCGTCCAGGCCCGAGCCGAGCCGCTCCGCGATCGCTCGCGGAGCGGCCTTGAGGACCGGAGCGAGGAGCATGGCGGCGTTCGTGGAGTAGTCCCCGAGCTCGGCGCGAGGCGGTCGCTCGAGGGTCGGCGCGGTGCTCAGCGCCGACGGGTCGGACCGCAGTTCAGCCGCCGAGTCGAGCAGGGCGGCGCGCAGATCGTCCAGAGGCGTTGCGGAGGAGACGGTCATGGGACTGGTCAGTGATGGTACGGCTCGCCGGCCAGGATCTTGTGGCCGCGGAAGATCTGCTCGAGCAGCACGACCCGGGCCAGTTGGTGCGGGAGCGTGGCCGGCCCGAAGGACAGCAGATGGTCGACGTGCTCGATGCCCGGGCCGTGACCGTACGGGCCGCCGATCACGAAGCAGAGGTCAAGGCCCGACATCCGACGCTCCTCGAGCCACCGCGCGAACTCCTGTGAGTCATAGGCGCGGCCCCCACGGTCCAGCCGGGAGACGAACGCGCGCTCGGGGAGCCGCTTGGCGACCGCCTCGTCCTCGCGGACCTCGATGAGCTGCAACCGGTAGTGACGCGCAAGCAGCCGCTGATAGTGCTGGACGTCGTCGGAGAAGGGCGGCCGCAGCCGTCCCACGCTCAGCACGATGATTCGCACCGTGCGGAATACTACGTCCATGGCATCGGATGAGGAGCCCGAGCGACACATCAACATCCACACGTCGCCAGAGGTGATGGCCGGCGTCTACGCGAACTTCGCCAACGTCTCGCATTCGGAGTACGAGTTCACCATCACCTTCGCGCGGGTCGACCACGAGATGGAGGGAGACGAGATCCCCGGGGTCGTGGTCACCCGGGTCAACCTCTCGCCCAAGTTCATGCGCGAGCTCATCGACGCCATGGAGGACAACCACTCCAAGTGGCGCACCCGTGAGGGCATCAAGAACCTTCCTGAGTGGGGTGGCGGGCCGTCCGCTGAGCCTTCCGGGCCTGACGGGCCAGGAGAACCGCAGGTCTAGCGGCCCGTGTCTCCTGCCGGCGGCGGGACGCTCCGTGCGTCGCGAACGTCAACCCCGACTGGTGAGGGGAGGTGGATTTGGGGGCTGCGAGGGTGCACAGAGTGGTCGAGCCGCGTTGAACGGGTTGCTTGCTCCCTCACTGGCCGGTTTCGACGCTTCCGCGCTGCTCGAAGGCCGTCGCCGCGCCGATCCGCTCCAGGGTCTGCGGGTGGGTGCTGAGCAAGAAGGAGGCCCAGCCCGGGGGGTCGGGATCAGAGACGTTGGCGCGTGCGATCCGCCGCTGGAAGGCGATCAGCGTCCTTGGATCCTGCGTGAGCTGCAAGGAGAAGAAGTCGGCGCGAGCCTCGACCCGCCGGGAGAGCTGGTTGGAGATCATGGTCACCGCCGGCACCACCAGCGCGAGCGCCAGCGCCACCGCGGGCACCGTCGCCGCCGGACGGGCGTGCCAGTCCTCGGGCCCGAGCCGCTCGGCCAGCCGGGCGACCGCCAGCATGCCGAATGGGGCGACGATCGCAACCCACAGCAGTCCGTGGGGGACGTCGGAGTGATGGACGTGACCGAGTTCGTGCGCTACGACGAGCCGCACCTCGGCCGGCGGGAAGTCGCGCAGCAGCGTGTCATACAGCACGATGCGCTTGGTGGCGCCCAGCCCGGCGACGTAGGCGTTCGCTCCCGTGGTGCGCTTGGAGGCGTCGACCACGTACACCTGTCCGACCCGCACTCCGGCGCGCCGGGCGAGGTCGAGGATCTCCGTGCGGGTCCTGCCCGGCGGCAGCGGCGTGAAGCGGTTGAAGAGGGGCTCGATCACTACGGGCGTGAGGTAGGTCGTGACGACGGCGAAGGCCACGACCGCGGCGGCGCCCGGCGCCCACCAAGTTCGCCCGAACCGGCGCAGGACGATCACGAGCACGGCGCCGCCGGCCGCCGCCAGCGCGGCCCCGATGACTGCGCCGAGGAGGACGTCCTGCGCCCATCCGCTCCAACTTCTCGTGGAGAGGCCGACATCGATCGCCCGCTGCCGGGAGACCGCCGAAACCGGCAGCGTGGCCAGTGTGAGCGCCAGCGAGATCGCGGCGCCACCGGCGGCTCCGGCCGGCACGGGGCGGCGGGCGACCGTGGCGAGACGGCCTCGCCGGGCCCCTGGTGAGCTCGGGCGACGCCCTGCCCGGCGGGTGAGCCCGATCAGCACCGCGAGCTCGATCGCCATCGTTACCCCGTACAGGACGAGCTGCGGTGAGCGGTAGTCCTGCGCGCGGGCGATCTCACGCGGTGTGAAGTACTCTCGCGAGCTGACCGAAGCGGGATCCGGTCCTGCATCGCGCGGGCTCATGATGATCACAGCGGTCTGCGCCACCACAACGGCGGCCAGCAGGGCCGCGGGCAGTCGCAGAGAGCGTCGCATCCACCTGACCTTACGTTCCGCCGCCGGCACCTTAGTCACCACAGTCCAGCTCATGCGCGTCGCCATCGTCTCCGATATCCACGGTAACCGACACGCCTTTGAGAAGGTCATCAAGGCCGCCCGTGCCGCGGGGGTCGACGAGCTCTGGTGTCTCGGCGATCTGGTGGGCTACGGCGCAGAGCCCGACGCCTGCGTCGCCTTGGCCGCCGAGCACTGCACGATCTGCCTCGCCGGCAACCACGATCTGGCGGTGACCGGTGTGCTCTCGCTCGACGAGTTCTCGCGTGGCGCCGCGCTCGCCGCCCAGTGGACCATCGACACCATCGCACCGGAGGCTCGTGCGTGGCTCGCGGGGCTCCCCTCCACGGGCGAGGCCCGCGGGATGGGGCTCTACCACGCCTCCCCGCGCGATCCGGTGTGGGAGTACGTGCTGTCGACGCTCGCCGCCGAGCTGTGCCTGGACGCCGCACCGCAGGCGGTCTCCTTCATCGGCCACTCGCACGTGGCGCTCGCCTTCGTGCGAGAGGAGGGGGCGCCAGCGACCGGCGCGACGCGGCACGCCGAGGAGACCGCCGACCTCGCCTCGGGCGAGTGGCTCGTCAACCCGGGAAGCGTCGGCCAGCCCCGCGACGGTGACCCGCGGGCGGCCTGGCTGCTGCTCGACACCGCCAACCTCGAGGCCGTGTGGAAGCGGGAGGAGTACGACGTGAGAGGTGCTGCCGACGCCATCCGCGCAGCCCGCCTTCCCGAGTCGCTCGCGGAGCGTCTGACCCACGGCCAGTGACCAAGCACGACGGTAGCCTGCTCGGAGCCCATGCTCTCGCCGCGCCCGCTTCTCATCGTCCTCGCCTTTGGCGCCGCTCTGGCCACCCCGGCGTGCGGCGGATCAGACGCGGACTCCCGGAAGTTGATCCTCGAGAGCCGGTCCAAGGTCCTCCTGCGCAACGTGGACCGTGTTCAGGCCGGTCTCGACAACAAGGACTGCACCGGCGCCACCGGCGAGGTCAACCGCCTGCGCAGCCGGGTACAAGACCTTCCCGAGTCCACCGACGGCGGCCTCGTGACGAACCTGACGCAGTGGGTCGATCACCTCGAGGCGCAGGTGCGCGGGGACTGCCAGGCTCCCGAAGCGCCAACGCCGTCTGCCACCGCTACGGCGACGCCGGAGGAGGAGACGCCCACCCCCTCACCCACTCCGACCCGGACGCCCGACGAGACGCCCACCCCCTCGGCGACGCCGGATGAGACGCCGACGCCCGGATCCACTCCCGATCCGAGCGCAACCACGGGGCCCGACACCGGCGGCGTCACTCCCGAAGGAGAGGGCTGACCGCCGTGGCGCGCACCGATCAGCTCTTCGCCTCCCGCTACCGCCTCGAGCGGCGTCTCGGGGTCGGCGGCATGTCCACCGTGCAGCTCGCCTTCGACACCCGGCTCGAGCGCTACGTCGCGGTCAAGCTGCTCGCCGAGCATCTGGCGGAGGACTCGGGCTTCGTCGCGCGCTTCCGTCGGGAGGCTCTGGCAGCGGCGCGGCTCGTGCACCCGAACGTCGTCCAGGTGTTCGACTTCGGGCTCGACGAGACCTCAGGGCGCCAGTTCATCGTCATGGAGCACGTGAAGGGTCAATCGTGCGCCGAGATCCTCCGTGAGCGAGGCCACCTCGAACCGGGAGAAGCCGTCAACATCCTCACCCAGGCCTGCCGCGGCCTGGAGTACGCGCACCGCAACGGGGTCATCCATCGCGACGTGAAGCCCGGCAACCTCCTGCGCTCCCTCGACGGCGGCATCAAGCTCGCGGACTTCGGGATCGCCAAGGCCTCCGAGCAGTCCGACATCACCAAGGTCGGCTCCGTGCTGGGGACCGCCGCCTACCTCGCACCGGAGCAGGCCCGCGGAGAGCCGACGGGCCCGCGCGCGGACTTCTACTCGCTCGGCGTGGTCGCCTATCAGCTGCTGACGGGTCGCCTGCCGTATGAGGCGCCATCACTCACCGAGCTCGCCCGCCAGCAGGACTCGGGACGGCCCAAGCCACTGCACCAGGTCAACGCCGGCGTGCCGGCGGCTCTCTCGGCCGCGGTGCTTCGGGCACTGAGCCGTGAGCCCGAGGCTCGTTACGAGAACGGTCCGGCCATGGAGGAAGCGTTGCTGGAGGGACTGCGCGGAATCGCGCCCGCTCCGCCGACGTCGACCGCAACGGTGGCTCTCCCGGCCGGTGATGCCACAGACGCCACCCGTGCCCTGAGCGCCCAGGGTGCAGGCC
>JACCYI010000215.1 GCA_013696535.1 Solirubrobacterales bacterium | reverse complement strand
TGCAAGGGCCGCGGACCGCCTCGAACGAGGTCCCTAGAAGGCGGAAAAGCGCCCCAGTCCAGACACTTCCTCCGATGGGCGCGGCGGGTTTCGAACCTGCGACCTCTCGCGTGTGAAGCGAGCGCTCTCCCACTGAGCTACGCGCCCTTCTCTCCGTCAGCCGCCCGGGGAGATCGCAAGGTTAGCGAGGCTTTCGACCGGGGCGGGCGATGGGCAGGCTGCGCGCTCGGACCGCCGTCCTCGACAAGCCACCGCCGGCGCACGTCGAATTCCCAAGCCTGACGACAACCCGTTCATGAGTCGCATCTCCAACAACCCGGACAATCCGGGCCGGGCTGACCGTGACCGCCGCCTTGACCCACTACAGTTGGGTGCGGACCGTGCTAGGCGGGGAGGTAGCGGTGCCCTGCACTCGCAATCCGCTCTAGCGAGGCTGAATTCCCTCCCGAGGGGTTTCGGCCCTCGGGGCCAGCGCGTCGTACGAAAGCGTTGATGGCCGGGTCCCGCGCGATGCAGGCCCGTGAACCAGGTCAGGTCCGGAAGGAAGCAGCCTTAAGCGGTTCCCTGTAGGCGCCGCGGGGTGGCTCGACCGGAGCTTGAAGACGACGAACGCGCCTGGGGACCGGCTTCGACGGCTGGGTGCACGGTCCGTGTCTTTCGGCTCAGACCCCCGCGTGGCGGCGCATCCAAGCCCGCCCGCGCGGGGCCGGGCATCCCACCGGAGGCGCAGGGAGCGGGTCCCGGCGAGTCCGAGCGGGTTGGGTCAAGAGGTCGCGACCGAGTCCGTCGAGCGAGACGGCACGGAGATCGCCATCGGAGGCGTCGAGGGCCCAGGTCAGGCTCCCCTCGCCGCCCGCCGCGATGCGCACATGGTTGTCGCCGGCCGCGGCGGCTGACCCGACCGCCTCGCAGCGGCCGGCGATCTCCGCCGGCACCACAGCCGGGAAGTCCGTGCGCAGGTGCGGCGTTGCGACGACCGTGTCGACACCGTCGGCGGCGTACGCGCGCAGCATCTCAACCGCCGCGGCGAGGTCAGCGCCCCATCATCGATCCCGGCAGGACATGGCAGTGCAGGTCGATCATGACTCTCAGTGGGTCGGCGTGGTGCGCGTCGGGCTTGACTCAATCGTGCAAGCGCAGCAGTCCGTACGCTGCGACGCTCGGGCCGTCGCGCAGCGTGCCGTCGAGGACCATCCGCTCGAGCTCTCCGCGATCGACGCTCAGCGTGCGGAGCCCCTGCTCGGTCGGCTCGAGACGCTGCTGGCCGGGCGTGAGCTCGGTGGCGAAGAACACATCGAAGGACTGCGAGCAGAAGCCGTAGGCGTGGAAGAGTCGGCCGAGGTGGCGGAGGCCGGCGGCCAGCAGGCCTGTCTCCTCCTCGAGCTCGCCGCGGGCGAGGTCGGCCGCGTCAGGCGTGGCGGTCCCCTCCCACGCGCCTTGCGGAAACTCGATGCAGCGCTCACCCACCGGGTAACGGAACTGCTCAACGAGATGGAAACGCTCCCCATCGAAGGGAATGATCAGTGCGAAGTCTGGTTTCTCCACGACGCCGTAGCGGCCGGGACTGCCGTCGGGTAGGACGATCTCGTCCTCGCGCAAGCGCATCCACGGGCTGCGATACACCTCCCGGGACGAGAGAGTGCGAATGGGCGGCGGTTCGGCCATCGAGCGCACCACACTAATGACCAGACCTCGGACCGCCGATGAGTGAAAGGTGCAGGTCCTGACTCCAACCGAATCTCCGATCGCACCCCTTGCGCCGCAGGCCGAGCCGGGCCAGGTGCCCGAGCGGCCACGGCAGCCTCTCGTGGCCCGTTTCGGAAGGTGGCTCGACGCCTTGGGCGCCCTCATCCCGGCGGTGCTCGTTCTGTTCTTCTCCTTCCAGGCCGGTGGCTTCTTTCCCGGCTCGACGGGCGTGGCGGCTGGCGCATTGGCCGTGCTGCTCGCGCTTCGCGCGACGCTCGCCACGCGCCCCTTCGCCTCTTTCACCGCCCCCGTCATCGTCGTGGCGACCGCGCTGGCCCTCTACGGGACCTGGATCCTCCTCTCTGCGTCGTGGTCCAACGCCCCCGGCCGCGCGCTGATCGAATTCGACCGGACGCTCTTGTACGGCCTCGCGTTCGTCACGTGCGCCACCCTGTCGTGGAGCCCGGAGCGCTTGGCTTGGGCGGTTCGCGCCCTCGTGCTGGCCATCTTCGTGGTGTGTCTGGTGGGTTGGACGAGTCGCGTCGCGCCCGACGTGCTCTCCCTCAAGTCCGACGTGGCGCTGGACAGGCTCTCGGAACCTCTGACCTACTGGAACACGCAAGGTCTGATCGCCGCGCTCGGCGCCATCCTGGCCGTCCACCTTGCGTCGTCGGCGCGCGAGCCGTGGGCCGCGCGAGCGCTCGGGGCGGCTTCAGTGCCGCTGTTGGCCTCGACGTTGTTCTTCACGTTCTCACGCGGGGCGATGCTCGCGGCAACGATCGGAATCCTGGCCTACCTGGTGCTGTAT
>JACCYI010000198.1 GCA_013696535.1 Solirubrobacterales bacterium | reverse complement strand
AGTCACCGGCGCCGTGCGCGCCGAGCGCGACGACGCGGAGGTGACCAGCTCCACCCGTGGGCAGCGGCGGCTGCTCCTTGGCGCAGCTGCCGGCGTCATCGGCCTGGCGGTGCTGGCGGCCGTAGTGCTCGGCCGCCGCCTGGCTCGGCCGCTTGAACGCCTCGCGGGTGCCGCGCGCCGGCTTGGGGAGGGCGACTTCACGGTTCGGGCTCCGCGAGCTGCGGTCGCCGAGATCGACGACGTCGCCGTCGCCCTGGACGCCGCCGGCTCGCGGCTTGATGATCTCGTCAAGCGGGAGCGCGCCTTCACAGCCGACGCCTCTCATCAGCTCCGCACGCCGCTGGCGGCAGTGCGGATAGAGCTTGAAGCGATGCAGCTCCGCGGTGACGCGTCGCCTGAGCTTCCGGCCGCCCTGGAGCAGGTCGACCGGCTCCAGGACACCATGGACACCCTGCTGACCGTCGCACGTGATGCACCGCGCAGCATGGCGCGGACGCCCTTGCGGATACTTCTCAACGAGGCCGGCGGGCGCTGGCGCGGGCCTCTCGCGTCGCAGGGACGGTCATTGCGGGTTCGCATCGACGACCCGTCACTGGCCGTCGGCGTGCCTGCGTCAGTCATGCGGGAAATCGCTGACGTCCTGCTCGACAACGCGCTACGCCATGGTCACGGCGCGGTGGAGGTGCATGCTCGTGTAGCGGGCCTGTCGATCGCGGTGGACGTCGCCGACGAAGGCACAGGCGTGGCGCTCGATCCCGAGCGCATCTTCGAGCGCCGCTCCAGGAGTGCGCACGGTCACGGGATCGGCCTCGCCTTCGCCCGATCGCTCGCTCACGCTGAAGGTGGCCGCCTGTTGCTCAGCAACCCGTCCCCGCCGACCTTCACGTTGCTCATCTCAAATCTGAAGCAGGACCCGAGGTGAGCGGCGACCCGGTGTGAGGGCCGCCGCTGTGATCGCCTTTGAGCCGGGCCGGGTGATCCCCACCCGACGCCCCGCGCTGGCCGGCCGTCAAGTGCGGAGTCAGGGCCGCCGGTCGGGCAGCGGTATCCGCGACAGCACGCGGGGCCGCGCCCGCCAAGCGCTGCGCATCCGTTGCCCGGTGGTCTGAGGAGACTGGCCACGTCGCGGGTCGAGGTCGGCGCCGCAGAAGGCGCATCCGGCGGCAAACGCAGTGACCCGCTCAGCACAGCGCGGACAGAGGCTGGGATTGGTCATGGCGTAGATCCTCTCGATCGGGCAATGCAGGAGTCACGCAACTGTTGCGACCGCGCATGAGCGCGCCATGAGAGCCGCACTCACGCCGGGAGCCCGCTCATCGCGCTCTCATCCGTATGACGCACACTGCTGGCATGCGAGTTCTGATCGTCGAAGATGAGATCAAGTTGGCCAGTCTGATCCGCCGCGGACTCCGAGACGACGGGATGGTCGCGGACGTCGCGATCAAGGGGGAGGACGCCCTATGGATGGCCGGGTCGACCGACTACGACGCCATCGTTCTCGACGTGATGCTGCCGGGCATAGACGGCTTCCAGGTCTGCAAGCGCCTACGCGAAGATGGCGTCTGGTCACCCGTGCTCATGCTCACCGCGCGCGACGCGATCGAAGACCGCGTGGAGGGCCTGGATACCGGCGCCGACGACTACCTGACCAAGCCGTTCTCCTTCGCAGAGCTCACCGCCCGCCTGCGAGCGCTCGCTCGTCGCGGGCCGGTCGAGCGTCCGGCGGTGCTCCAGATGGGCGACCTGCGCCTCGATCCCTCGTCGAAGCGCGTGTGGCGCGGAGACACGGACATCAGCCTCTCGACCAAGGAATTCTCGCTGCTTGAGACCTTCATGCGGCGGCCGGGGCAGATGCTCGATCGGTTCCAACTGCTCGAGCACGCGTGGGACTACGAGTACGAGAACCGCTCAAACGTGGTCGACGTCTACGTGCGCTACCTCCGCGAGAAGATCGATCGCCCCTTCGCAGTCGAATCGATCGAAACGATCCGCGGTGCGGGCTATCGCATGCGCGCCGACGGCGGCCGGACGAGCAGTTGACGAACCGGGTCGTGCGCGCACTCACTTCGCCGCCCGGCGGCGGTGCTCCTCCGAGCGGCGACCCGATCACCGCCGGCGCCCTCGTGGAGAGCGAGAGCGCTCATTTCCAGCTCATGTCCGTCGGTCACATTGCCGGCGTGTCCAACGTTCCTCACGCCGGCCCGGGTCTGAAGTCGACCGTTCGTGGTCGGCGTTCGGGCGCTCGGTCGCAGTGACGATGTGATGACGCCAACCGCTGTTCCGTCGGGCGCGATCGTGTCCGCGACCGTGCTCATCGGCGTCGTCCTGGCGCTCTGCTGCGCCGTCGCGGCGCTTGTGGGGTTCTTGCTCAAGCAACGGGGCGCGGCTGCCGCCGCCCCGGTCGAGTGGCGGCATCCACTGCGGTCGACTTACCGGCTGTTCTCGAACAAGTGGTGGACGATCGGCATCGCGGTCGCGATGGTGGCCTGGCTCTTTCATGTAGCTGCGCTGACGCTGGCGCCCATCAGCATCGTGCAGTCGGTGATCGCGGGCGGCCTGGTCCTCCTGACGCCGATGGCCGACCGATTCTTCGGCCACAGCATCACGCGCCGCGAGTGGATCGGCGTTGCGATCGCCGCCGCCGGCCTGGCGCTGCTGGCCGCCACACTGCAGGGTGCCGCGACCCAGGCACATTCCGGCTACGAGACCCTGCCGTTCTCCCTGTACACGGGCGGTCTGACCCTCGTCGCCATCCTGCTGTGCGTTCTCGTAGTTGGGGACGGCCCGCGGGCGGGGGTCATGATGGGCGTCAGCGCGGGCCTGCTCTGGGGCGCGTCGGACGTCGCTATCAAGGCAACCTCGGGCCACCTGGCGGACGACGGCCTGCTCGTCCTCTTCACGCCGCTTGCCCTTGTCGTCCTGATCCTGTCGCTCGTCGGTTTCGTCGTCAGTGCGCGATCGCTGCAGCTCGGTCCGGCGGTTTCGGTGATCGCGCTGACGATGGTCGCCGCAAACGTCGTGACGATCGCCTCAGGCCCGGCGGTGTTCGGGGAGCCGCTCCCGGAGCAGACCGGCGTCCTCATGCTGCGCATCCTGGCTTTCATCCTGGTTGTCGGCGGCTCGGCGCTCACCCCAGGGCCGAACGCCGATGGGAACGCGCGCGCGACGCGTGACCCAGCGCTCGGCATACCCGAGCCGGCGCGGCCTTAGCCACGAGGCAGGGCGGCTCCCCCGCCGAGCGTCGATGACTTTCTCCAAATCGAGACGTATGAGCCGATCAAAGCAACCCCTCAGCCTTGCGCTTTCATCGCTCGAGGCTCTCTTCCCGGGAGGTCGGACCGGCGACGATCGTCGTTCTGGTGGTTTGCTCTCGCTCTCCTGTGGGCTGTCGCCCGCCTCCACCTCGGAGCCAAGGACGGCTGGCACCGGCATCCGTTTACCATCTCCAGCGCCCCGAACGAAGGCGTGGTCCGCGTCACCGTCAAAGCGCTCGGCGACTACACCTCGCACCTACAGGAGCTGATCCAGCCCGGGATGCCCGCGGTCCTCGGCGGGCCTCACGGCCGCTTCAGCCATTGGCGCGGGACCGACCGTCAGCTCTGGATCGCCGGAGGGGTCGGGGTCGCGCCGTTCATCTCCTGGCTCCGCGGACTCGACGGCGAGCTGCCCCACCACGCTTCCAGCACGAACTGGTGCGCTCGGGAGTCCAGGCTCGGCGTATTCACCGCGATTACTTCGACTGGCGCGGAACCGCGAACGGTCACGTCCTGAGCTCGCTCCGCGGCGAGCTCATGCCGCCGGCGATGCTCGCCGGAGCCGCCGGGATGCGGCTTGAGGGACTGCAAGAGCTGCGGGCTACGGCGGTCACGTGAAGTCCAGGAGGACGTCGGGTGGCAGGCGGCGCCAGGTGTTAGCCGACTCATCTCCGACTCATTCCCGCGCCTCATGGTCGTCGAGTCACCTCATCCGAACCGCAAGGAATCCACATGTCCGATGTCACCGAAGCGAACCACCCGCCCCGGACCGCGTCCCATAAGAAACCGGGCTCCAACGGGGCGGTCGGCTCGTCGCGGGAGTCGCTCGGCGATCACGAGGGGTTGCTGACCGCCGCCGTTCGCGAGGGCGCAACACGCGCCACTCTCGCCGCGGGCCTCGGCGCTATCGCGGCGATCCATGCCGTTGACGCCGTCGGGAAGTGGAGTGAGACGCGGTACCTGTTCTGGATGTACATGGCGGCGATCGTCGGCGCGATCGCCGCCGCCGGCTGGTCCATCTTCACGCGCTCGCGGACGGCGCTGCTGGCTTCGGCTGGGCTCGCCGGCAGCGTCCTGCTCGGGTACGTCATCAACCGTACGGTCGGTCTGCCCAACGCGACCGACGACATCGGCAACTGGACCGAGCCGCTGGGTCTGACGTCGGTGGTCGTCGAAGCCGGAACGTTCCTGGTCGCGATCGGCGCATACGTGCTGAGCGCACGCCGCAGCGAGGCCTGATGCTCCCGACGGCGATCTTCGCGCTGATCCTCCTGGTCGCCGGCGTGCTGGCCGTCCTTGGGATCGGCGGGGCGATTGCCGACGCGGCCGGTCTTGCGGCTGTCGTGATAGCCCTGATGGTCTTCTGCCGCGCGGTCTTCCGGCTCGCCGAGGGCAGGCCACCGGCGCTCGAGCGAGATCCGGACGGGCGCCGATCGCGGTAGTCCGCGCGCTGCGCCCCACGTCAACGGAATGGCTACTGTCGCGAGGAAGGCCGGCTGACGGGCGCATTCCGCGGAGAGCTCAGGATGCCGGACGTTGCCGTCGTCGTGTTCACGGGTCAGGCGTGGGCAAGCTCCGGCTCGACCGCTTCGGCCTGGTCGTTGGGCGCCGCGGCGGGCAGGCCGGCGCTCTCCAAGCTCCGCACACCGGGTACCAGTAGCCCGGCCAAGGTCACCATGGCGCCTAGCACGCCCGCCACGACTAGCGTCGCGCGGGCGCCCATGGCCGAGCTGACCGGGCCAGTCAGCGCAAAGGAGATCGGTACCAGCCCGATCGAGATCAGCCAGTCCAGGCTCGACACCCGTCCGAGCATCGCGGCCGGGACGTGGCGCTGCTTGGCGGTGATCCAGACGATGGTGCCCGCGGTTTCCAGCGCGTTGAAGGCCAGGCTTACGAGCATCAGCTGCCACACCGCGGTTGCGAGCCCGTAGCCCGCTACCGACAACGTCCCGAGCGTCCAGACCAGATACATGAAGGTGATGTCGCGGCGCGGCAATCCGCGCCGCCCGACGAGTAGCGCAAACAGAACAGATCCGAGGCCTCCGGCTGCGAAGACGAAGCCCAGCTCAGTGGCGCTCCCGAGCAATTCCTCCTTGATCAGGTACGGCAGCAGCACCTCGACCGGTCCTATGAAGAGAAAGTAGGCGATAGCTGCGGTCAGGAACGTCACCCATAACCACGTGTGCCCCCACACGAAGCGCCAGCCTTCGCGCAGGTCGGCTACGACCGTCGCCCCAGTGTCGCGCTCGCGGGCCACGGGCGCCCGCATCGCGAGCAGAGCCCCCGCTGAGATCGCGAAAGAGGCCGCGTCGAGCATGAACGCCGTACCGGCGCCGAGCGCTCCGACCACCAGGCCGCCGAGGGCGGGTCCGGCCAGCCGCAGCGCGATCGGCCGGACCATCTGGTCGAGCGCGTTGGCCTGACCGAGCTCATCCCGCGGCACGAGTTCGGGGACGATCGCGTCGAAGGCCGGTGCGAAGAACGCCTGCCCGCTGCCGTAGAACACGGCGAGCACCACGACGTGCCACAACTCGACCGCCCCGGTGAGGGAGAGCATGCCGAGCGTGCCGACGGCGATGCCTCGCACCACGTCGGCCCCCAGCATCAGCCGGCGTCGATCGAACCGGTCGCTGAGGACGCCGCCGAGCAGCAGGAAGACAATCGTCGGGACCGTCATGGCCACGCCGACGATGCCTAAGGCTGCCGGTGCGCTCGAGATCGCATAGACCTGCCAGGCGAGTGCGACGAGAAAGGCGCCGTCGCCGAGCAGGGAGACGCACATGCCGCCGAACAGCAGTCGGAACTCGCGATGGCGTAACGGCTTCCACAGCCCCGACCGCGCGATGCCGCCGGCGTGGTCGAGCGCCTCGTGACTATGTTGCACGAACCTCCGCTTCGCGCTCGGCGGCCAAGAACTCCAGTGACCGGTCACCGTCCATGGCCTCGGCGAAGTAGAAGCCCTGGCCGAGGTCACAGCCGAGGTCGCGCAGGGCCTCCCACTGCGCCCGGGTCTCGATGCCTTCTGCGACGACCTCCAGCCCCATCGTCGAGCCGAGCGCTATCACCGCCGTCGCGAGCCCGCTTTCGTCGGGAGCCGCGCCCTTGCGCAGGAACGAGCGGTCCATCTTGAGCACGTCGACCGGGAACCGGCTGAGATAGCTGAGCGAGGAGTAACCCGTTCCGAAGTCGTCCAGCGCAAGCCGTATGCCCAAGCCCTTCAGCGAGCGCAGTCGCTGCACCGCGAGGTCGGTGTCCGTCATCAGTACCGACTCTGTGATCTCGAGCGTGAGGTGGTCCGGCGACAGGCCGGATTCGCGGAGCGCGTCATGCACGTCGGTGACGATGTCGGAGTGCTGTATCTGCTTGAGGGAGAGGTTGATGCTCATGGTCGGCGCCGGGTCCGTCAGGCAGACGGCCAGGCGCCGAGCATGGCGGCAGCCCTCGCGCAGAGCCCAGCGGCCGATCGGGATGATCAGGCCGGTTTCCTCGGCGATGGGGATGAACTCCTCGGGTGCAATGAGGCCGCGCTCGGGGTGACGCCAGCGCATGAGCGCTTCAACGCCGCACGCGGCGCCGTCTGACAGCCGCACGAGGGGCTGATAGTGGAGCTCGAGCTGATCGGTGGCGATCGCGCGCTGGAGGTCGGTGCGCAACTCCAGGCGCGCAAGCACACCGGCGTGCATCGCCGGCTCGAAGATGCGATGGCCGCCCTTGCCATCCCGCTTGGCGATGTACATCGCGGCATCGGCGTCGCGGATCAGCTCGTCGGCGTCCCGGGGGTCTCCCGGAGTCGCCACGGAGAGTCCAAGGCTCTGGCGGATCGTGATCTCCTTGTGTCCGGCGCGCATGGGGATGGAAAGCGCCTCGATGATGCGCTCCGCCGCATCGGCCGCTTCTCCGTGTCCGTCGACCGCCTCGAGGAGCACGGCGAACTCGTCGCCGCCGAAGCGCGCCGCGGTGTCAATCCCGCGTACGCTCGAATCCAGACGCCTCGCCACCTCGGCGAGCACCTGATCGCCGGCCGCATGGCCGAGGGAGTCGTTGATCGTCTTGAAATCGTCGAGGTCGAGGAAGATGACGGCGGGGCATGTGCCCTCGCGCCGGCTGCGGATGACGGCGTGGCGGACGCGCTCGCCGAACAAAGCGCGGTTGGCCAGGCCGGTGACCGTGTCGTGGAAGGCTTGATGCGTGAGTTGAGCCTCGAACGCCTTCCGTTCGGAGACATCGCGGGCGTTGAGCACGATCCCGCCGACCTGATCGTCCTCGAGCAGGTTCGTGAAGAGGATCTCGAACTGGCGCGTCGATCCGTCCGTGTGCAGCAGGGAGCACTCGAGCGCCTGGGCCTCGACGCCGGCGACTACGCTCTTCAGGACGCTGCGCAGCCGGTCGCGGTTGGCCGGAGCGGCGACGCGATCGAACGGCATGCCGAGCAGCTCTTCGGGCACGTGGCCGAGCACGCGCTCGATCGAGGGGCTCTGATAGCTGATGGTCGTGTCCGGCTCGAGCACCGTGACGAGGTCGCTCGCGTGCCGCACGAGCGAGCTGAAGCGGGCCTCGCTGCGCCGCCGATGGACCTCCTCGTTGAGCACCGCGCTGTCGAGGGCGAGCACCACCTGGGTGGCGAGCGCGCGGGTTGCCGCATGCAGCGAGGTGGAAAGCCCTGATGCCCGGGCGACGAGCAGCACCGCGGGGGCCGCGCGCCGCGGTTCGAGCTCGATGACAAAGGCGCGGTCGTCCTCTCCGCCCACCCCGAGCGCCCGCATGTCGTCCTGCTTCAAGCGGATGACCGCCCCACCGGCATTCTCAGCGGCGGACAGGAGCGCCGCCACCTCGCGAGGAAGCGCGCTGCCCGGGCGCGCGTCGTGGACGCCGGCGGCGGCTGCGACGCGCCATCCGTCCGGGTCGCTGGGCCGGCAGAGCATTGCCGTCGCTTGCGGCCCGGCCAGGAGCGCTGCAGCCGCGACGGCGACCGCGTCGATCTCGTCGCGCGACGAAGCGGCGACAAGGTCGGTGCCGGCGCGGCTGAGCACCCGCTCCCCCTCTAGGGAGCGTTCCTGCTGGCGTACGAGCCCGGCCATCCGCAGCACTACGAGCCCGAAGAGAACGACGGAGCCGATGCGCACCACGCCCATCTCGAGGTCATTGGCGTGGACGTCGTGGACCACCCCGATCACGGGGGCGATCAGCGAGGCGCACGTGAGCAGAGCGAGCCGGAAGCGCGTCAGCACCACCTCCTGGCCAGGCATAGGCTGGTCCAGCCGGGCCATCGACGGATGCAACGCCGCGGCTCCCCAAAGCAGATAGAAGCCGATCCAGCCCGCATCGAGCCAGCGCTGGCCCACGTACGCACCTTCGAGCGTCAGCAGGCCGTAGGTGAAGTCGGTCGCAAGCAGGAGGACGATGCCTGAAGACAGCAGGTACAGCGCGGGCTCGCGCCGCCCGACGTCGAGCGCGAGGCGCACCGCCGCCCCGAGGAGGATCACGTCGCCGAGGGGATAGGCGATCGAGACGGCCTTGGCTGTGATCGTCATGTCGTCGATGTCCAGGTACGGAGCCATCAACGCCACCCACGACGGAAGCGCAAGGCCGACGGCGAGGATTAGCCCGTCGATCGCGCCGCCGCGATCCGAACCGGCGGTTCGGCGCCGTACGAGCATGAGGAGGCCGGCCATCATGGCCGGATAGACGAGGACGTAGAGCCCGTCGCCGGGTGACGGGAATGGCACCTCCGCGCCGAGCAGCTTCGGATAGGAGTACGTGTAGAGATCGCCCATCCAGAAAAGGGCCGAGCCGACTGCGAACAGCAGCCATGGCACGCGCGACGCCGGCAGATGAAGTCGGAGGCCGACGAGAATGGCGATCACCGGCGACAGACCCAGCAGGTTCATGACCGGGCCGCTGCCCGCGAACGGCGGGACAAATAGGTACAGCAGGCAGCCGATGCCGCCCAGTACGAGGTAGACCGCCCATGGAGCCGGCTTGAGCCGGCGGGCGGCGGCGATCACGTGACCAGCAGTTCGTTGGCCGAGAGCAGCAGGTCGCCGCGCTCAGCGAGGTCCTCGAGCGCCGTCACCAGCGAGTCGACCTCGGTGTCGGTGTTGGCGGCCGTGAGCTGAATACGGAAGCCGACCTCATGCTTGGGAACCAGCGGATAGGCGGCCAGGGTCACGTAGATGCCACGATCGAACAGGAACCGGCCGACCGCGTCGATCTGGTCGTGGTCACGCAGCGGGATCTCGATGATCGGCAGGCCCGAGCGGTTCGGCGTGTGAACGCCGAGGCGCTCCAGGGCGCCCAGCACCCGGGCGGTCAGATCGTGCAGCTTCGTGCGCAGCACGTCACCCCGGCGCTCGTTGACCTCGAATCCGGCGAGGACCGTGGCGAGCGACGCGACAGGCGACGGGCCGGAGTACAGATAGGGTGCGGCTGCGACCTTGAGCAGCTGCTTGACCTCCGGTGGGCAGGCGATGAAGGCGAGCAGCGACGAGTAGGCCTTCGAGAAGCCGCCGACCAGGACGATGCCGTCATAGCTCTCGCCGGCATGCTGGACGACGCTGTTGCCGCGGCGGCCGTAGGAACACGCCTCGCTGACGTCTCGCTCGCCGATCACGCCGAAACCGTGGGCGTCGTCGACGTAGAGCAGCGCGCCGTGGCGCCGCGCGACCTCGGCAAAGGCGCGGATGTCCGGCGTGTTGCCCGTCATGCTGTTGACGCCGTCCATACAGACGAGGCGCGTCGGGTCCGGCTCGGCGCTGAGAAGCTCGTCGAGGTGCCCGGGATCCTCAAAACGGAACCGGCGCACCGCCGCCCCACGGGCGCGAGCCACTTGACAGCCGTCATAGATCGTCTTGTGCGCCCGTGTGTCGAGAAAGATCGTGCCAGAGGCCGCCAGAAGCGGGATCACCGACATATGGATGTGAGTGATGGTCGGCAGGACGAGCGAGTCCTCGCAGCCCAGGAGGGCGGTCAGCCGGTCCTCGATCTGCTCGTAGAGAATCGGGCTGCCTAACAAGCGTGACCAGCTCGGATGGGTACCCCACGCATCCAGGTAGGCGGGCACCGCATCGATGATCTCGCGATCGAGGTCGAAACCCAGGTAGTTGCATGAAGCGAAGTCGGCAAGCCAGTGATCACCGACCCGGATCATGCGTCCGTCCACTTCAGCTATCACCGCGTCCATCATCGGATGGGTAGCCGCGAGCTCGGAAAGGTCGCGACACGTCTCGAGCCAGTGCTCAAGCCACGGGCTGCGCCGCGTGCCCCTTGACTCGCCGACAAAGTTGAGCGTTCCGATATCGGGGATCACACCAGCGGTATCGGTTCGCCGAGCGCGAACTTGAGCGGCACCGCCCATGGCCGGATCGGAGGATTCGCCCGGCTCGGAACGCGATGGCCGAGAGCTTCGTGGATTCCTCAAGACCGAGCTGGTCGCCGACTGCGTGGGGGCGTCCTCGATTCTGACCGCGAGCCGATGGCAGGTACCGCCTCGGGCCGACGCGGTCGCATGAGTCCGATCGCGCCACTTTCCGTCCGCGAACGGACGTGCCTGCTGACGATCAGAGAGCCAGCGAGTGAAGTCGCGCGCCGGTCGGCGGCCTGGGTCAGGTGTTGGCACGCGCTCTGCTCCGATTAAAGGTCGAGCTTGCCCAGTCGCACCACTGTCCCAGGCGCTCGTATCGCACTCGCGGTTTCGTTCGCGTTGGTGGCGCTCGGTTTGACGGTGCTCAGCCTCCGGTCCGCGAGTGCCCGGGAGGCGAAGCGGCCCGCGCCGATCACTCTCACCGATCCAGCGGAGCAGTTGAGCCCCCTGGACCTCCTCAGCGTGACCTTCGGTCAGCGGCGGGACCGCTTCGTCGTGCGGCTGAGCCCGCACGGGGCTTGGCGGCCCTCCGATCTCGACCCCGCCGTCGGCGCTCGCTCTGCATTCTGCTCACGCGGAGCCCAACGGGAGCGCCCGACGCGCGCTTGTGTGCGCTACGCGACGCGGCGCGTGCGTCGAAGCTCCGGCTGCGCCTGACCACTCTCGACGGCAAAGGCCGCCGGTATTCGATTCGTGACTTGGCCGCCGCCGAACTTGGACTCGAGGCCGGTGGCTACCGATGGCAGGCCCGGAGCGACTGGCGCGACGCGGCGGCTTGCGCCATCCGGGGAGCGTGCGGTGACCTGCTCTCCGACGACAAGCCGGTCCATGCCCGCTACATGCCCCCGCGGCTCGTGGGCTGCGGGTTCACCGGCCCGCGGCAGGTCAACCGCGCGGCGGGAGCGCCTAGCGAGGTGGCCCTGACCTTCGACGACGGACCGTCCGCCTAGGGATTGCGGAGAACGCGCGATCCGATCGAGGTTTCGAAGAGCTCGGCGGTCACCGGCGCGCTGAGCTCGCGCGGAAGCGAGAATCGAAGGCCGCGACCGGATGACCTCACGGACGCAGACGCGAAGACGGCGCCCGCTCCGCACGCAAGGGCCTCGGTGAGCACCCGCCCCTCGCTGCCGCTCGGCGCCGGCTGGCTGAGCAGGCTCAGCACGGTGGGCGCCACGTCGACGTTCTCGGAGGATCGCGGGTTGCGGAGCGTGTCGTCGAAGGAGAGGTCCTGTACCCCACCAATTACTCCCTGGCGAATAATGGGAGCGCCGCCCATCACGGCGAAGAAGTTGTCAAGGGTCTGCGGCCCGCCGTGATTGCCCATGAGCGCGCTCGCGGGGGTGTCGAACGACCAGCCGATCCGGCTCGTCACCACGAGATCGCCCACCCGGTCGCCCGCCCAGGCGCCAGCCCGGATGGCGCGTCGCGATCGTCTCGGCCGGGCCGCCGTCCGCAGGGTTGGGCTCCCGGTAACAAACTCTTTACAAATAGCCCGCTCGCCGCTCTAATAGCCGCCATGCCCGCCCTCGTGCTCGCCCTTCTCGCCCTTCTCGTGCTAGCGCCTCTGGCGCAGGCAGCCGACCCTCTCGTCGTTGGCCATCGCGGCGCCTCGGGGTACCGGCCGGAGCACACCCTGGGCTCCTACGAGCTGGCCGCCCGCATGGGCGCTGACTACATCGAGCCCGATCTGGTCTCCACCAAGGACGGCGTTCTCGTGACCCGTCACGAGAACGACATCACCGGTACGACGAACGTCGCCGATCACCCCGAGTTCGCTTCCCGCAAGACCACCAAGGTGATCGACGGGACCTCGATCACGGGCTGGTTCACCGAGGACTTCACGCTCGCGGAGCTCAAGACCCTGCGGGCCAAGGAGCGCATCCCGAACATCCGCCAGCGCAACACGATCTACAACGGGCGCTTCCACGTCCCGACGTTCCGGCAGGTACTCGCGCTTCGCGCGAAGCTCTCGAGGGAGCTCGGCCGCGACATCGGCGTCTATCCGGAGACGAAGCACCCCAGCTACTTCCGCTCCGTGGGCCTGCCGCTGGAGACCCCGTTGCTGGCAGAGCTCAAGCGAGCCAGATTGAACCGAGCGGGAGCGAAGGTCTTCGTGCAGTCGTTCGAGACGAGGAACCTACAAGCGCTCAACCGACGGTTGCAGGTTCCGATCGTCCAGCTGCTCGACGCGAAGACCTTGACGATCCCGGACGGCTCGGGCCAGACCTACGGGCAGCTCGCCACGCCCGACGGGCTCAAGGCGGTCGCCAAGTACGCCGACGGAGTCGGTCCTTCGAAGGACTACATCGTCCCGCGCGACGCCCAAGGCGGCTCGCTGGCGCCGACGTCCTTCGTGAGGGACGCCCATGCGGCGGGGCTGGTGGTCCACCCCTACACCTTCCGCGCGGAGAACTCCTTCCTGCCGCTCGAATTGCGTTTCGGCGCCGACCCCGCCGCCTACGGGAACATCTTCAAGGAGCTCAAGCAGTTCTTCGCACTGGGAGTCGACGGGGTGTTCACGGACAACCCCGACATCGGGGTAGCGGCACGAGGTTGACCCAGAGGATCACCGCACGCGGCCGTTGAGGACAGTCCACACGGCAAGCGCCGCCTTACCTCCTCAAAGTTCCTGGAGGCCTGCGCGCAGGTACTATGGCGCCATGCGGGGGTGGAGCACGGGGCTGATCGGGGTGGCAATCGCGCTGATGCCGGCGGCGGCGGCAAAGGCACAGTCACCGCCGCCACCGGATGTGCCGGTCGCGGCGTGCTCGGCTGGCGCCGCGCCGGCGGCGTTGCGCGTCACGCCCGAGGCGGCGGGCCGGTGGCAGCTCGGCCCGTTCACCGTCCGGCTC
>JACCYI010000246.1 GCA_013696535.1 Solirubrobacterales bacterium | reverse complement strand
TTCCCGTTCACCGAGCCCAGCGTCGAAGTGGACGTGAGCTGCTTCAACTGCCGTCAGGGCTTCCTCCGCGACGGCTCGCGCTGCGGACTCTGCAAGGGCACCGCCTGGATCGAGATCCTCGGATCGGGAATGGTGGATCCCAACGTCTTCGACGGTGTTCGCCCGTACGGATATGACCCCGAGAAGGTCCAGGGCTTCGCCTTCGGCATGGGGGTCGAGCGGATCGCCATGCTCAAGCACGGCGTGCCCGACCTGCGCGTGTTCTACGACAACGACCTGCGGTTCCTGAGGCAGTTCGGCTGATGCGCGTCCCGCTCGAGTGGCTTCGCTCCTTCTGTGATCCGGGCCTCGGCGCTTCCGCTCTCGCGACCCGGCTGGCGATGACCGGGACGGAAGTCGCCCGCATCGAATCCCACGGCGTGTCGGAGCTCCAGCACTTCGTCGTGGGCCGGGTGCTCGACGCCGAGCCCCATCCCGACGCCGACCGCCTGCGGGTGTGCCGGGTGGCCATCGGGGAAGCTGAGAATGCGAGCATCGTCTGCGGAGCGCCCAACGTCGCCGCGGGCCAGACCGTCGCCGTGGCCCGCCCCGGCGCGGTGATGCCCGACGGCACCCGCTTGAAGAAGGCGAAGCTGCGGGGCGTCCCGTCCGAGGGAATGATCCTGGCCGAGGACGAGCTGGCGATCGGCACCGACCACGACGGCATCCTCGTGCTCGACCCCGACCTCGAGCCCGGCACCCCGCTCGAGAACGTCATCGCGCTGCACACCGAGGTCCTCGAGCTCGAGATCACCCCGAACCGTCCCGACTGCCTGGCGATCTTCGGCGTCGCTCGCGAGCTCCACGCCGCCACGGGCGCGCCCTTGGAACCTGCGCCGTGGACCGGCGACCCAGGGACGGCGGGCGCGGTGCCCGGCGTGCGCGTCGAAGTGCAAGACCCGGACCTCTGCCCGCGCTTCACCGCCCGGTTGTTCGAGGACGTCACCATCGGGCCGTCGCCGATCTGGCTCAAGGCGCGGCTGATGGCCGCCGGGCAGCGTCCCATCTCGAACGTGGTCGACATCACGAACTACGTGATGCTCGAGACCGGCCAGCCGCTGCACGCCTTCGACTTCGACCGCGTGGCCGGTGGAGGTCTGGTGGTCCGCCGGGCCGAGCCGGGGGAGACCATCACGACGCTCGACGACGTCGAACGCACGCTTGAGCGAGACGTCTGCCTGATCGCCGACGACCAGGGCCCGACGAGCATCGCGGGGCTCATGGGTGGCGCCCGCTCCGAGGTGGGCGCCGAGACGACGCGGGTCCTGATGGAGGCAGCGACCTGGAACGGCCCAAACCTGCAACGGACATCCACCCGGCTCGGCCTGCGAACGGAGGCTTCTGCGCGCTTCGAGAAGCAGCTCGCCCCGGAGCAGGGACTTGAGGGCCAGGCCCTCGCCGCGAAGCTCATGATCGAGCTTTGCGGCGCCCGACTGGTCGACGGGACGGTGGACGTCGGCGGGCCCGGCCCGGCACCGGCCCGCATCCTTATGCGCGACGCCAAAGTCGAGCGACTGCTCGGCGTGGCGGTTGACACGGACCGCAGCGCTCGTGTGCTCGAGCGCCTCGGATTTGAGATCGAGCGGACATCGGGCGGTCTTGAGGCCACCGTGCCGCCCCATCGCCGGAAGGACGTCTCACGTGAAGCGGACCTCATCGAGGAGGTCTCCCGTCTCGAGGTGCTCGAGGAGCTGCCCGCGACGTTGCCCTCCCGGAGGGGGGCCAGCGGCCGGCTGTCCGTTGCCCAGCGAGCCCGCCGGCGTGCGGAGGACGCACTGGTCGGCGCAGGTCTCAGCGAGGCGCTGGGCTGGAGCTTCGAGAGCCCTGATCTGGCGGCGAGGCTCGGTGTCCAAGCCGGCTGGACGCTCGAGAATCCCTTGAGCGATGACCAATCCACGATGCGTACGACGCTGCTGGGCTCGCTGCTCGGAGCGGTTCGCCACAACCGCGCGCGCGGGACCGACGACGTGCAGCTGTTCGAGATCGGGGCGGTTTACGGGATAGAAGGCGACAGCGTCTCAGAGCCCCGGCTCACGCTGGGAGCCGGTACGCACTCGAGCACGGGCGTGAACTCGGGCGCCCCGGTTCCGCGCCGGCTCCCCCGCCCGCCGCTGCCCGACGAGCGCCTGAGGCTTGCGACGGTGCTCACGGGGGCGATGCACCCGGCGAGCTGGCGCGATCCCGCTCCGACTCGAGCGGACTTCTTCGCCGCCAAGGGCGTGCTGGGGATGGTGCTCGACGCCCTCCGTGTCACCTGGGAGCTCGCGCCGGGCGACGACGACTTCCTGCATCCGGGCCGGGCCGCCCGGATCCTCGTGAAATCACGCGAC
>JACCYI010000177.1 GCA_013696535.1 Solirubrobacterales bacterium | reverse complement strand
ACCTCGGCCAGCGCGATGCGGTCGGCTTCAGGCACCGAGGCTCGCCCCAGCCGCTCGGCGAGGGGCTGCAGGACGTCGCGAGCCAGCAGCATCCCCCTGACCCATCCGGGCGCCACCACTCGACGCGAGCGCCGCTCGATCCCGCGCAGGACGGCTTCGGCGGCGTCGGCCACGGGGTAGCTGCGGCCGAGCGGCCCTTTGAGCTCCGCCTTCATCGCCGCGCCGACGGCCGTGGCGTCGGCGCCGCGGACCATTGGGGTGTCGATGAAGGAGAAGTAGGCGCAACCCACGGACACGCCGAGATGAGCCACTTCAGCGCGGAGGCAGTCCGCGAAGGCCTCGACCCCGGCCTTGCTGGCGGCGTAGGCGGCCATGCCGGGGGAGTGGGCGGCGGCCGCCAGGGAGGCGGTCGGCAGGATGTAGCCCCGACGCTCGATCACATACGGGAGGCAGGCTCGCACGGTTCGCCAGACCCCGAGCAGGTTGATCTCGATCGTGCGCTCGAAGGCAGCTGGGTCGATCGAGCGCACCATGCCGACCGAGGCGATGCCGGCGTTGGCGAGCACGACGTCGATCCCGCCGAACCGGGCGACGGCTTCCTTGACGGCCGCTTGGAGCGCGTCCGCATCGGTGACGTCCGCGACGAGCGCGACCGAGCCGGGGCATTCGGCGGCAACAGTCTCGACCGCGGCAGCGTCGAGGTCGACGAGCGCGACCTGAGCGCCGCGCGCCGCGAGCCGCTGCGACACCTCGGCGCCGATGCCGCGGGCTGCGCCCGTGACCAGGACCGTGCGGCCCGAGAGGGTCCGGTCAGATGGGCTCACGGCCAGATCATCGCGCATGGGCCGCTGGGCGGCGGCGAGGTGACCGATCGGATCCCAGGAGCGAGCAACGTTCGTAGACGAGCCACCCAGCGCCACAGGCGTCGTTGCGTGTTTTGCGCCGTCGGCTAGCTCTCCTCGACGAGGAATCGCCGCGACGGCAGAAACGCCAGCGCCGTCAACCAGATGATGGCGATCGCGACGAAGCCGACGCGCCCTTCGCTCGAGAGTGAGAAGGTCAGGCCGACGAGTGGCGTTCCGACGAGGACCACGAGATTCGCCATCCCGTTCACGAATGGAAACCGGAGCGCCGCACGCCTTCGCGGCAATGAGCGATGAGTCCGGCGCGGTGCGCTGGTCCAATGGACATGACTGAGCGAGATTCCGCCCTCGAGCCGTTCAAAGTGCTGATCGGCAACTGGGCCACCGAGGCGACCCACCCTTTATTCGACGCCGTCGTGCCGGGAAGCATCATGTTCGAGTGGCTCGAGGGTGGCCACTTCCTCGTCCAGCGCTCCCACAACGACCACGAGTCGTTTCCCGACGCGATCTGCGTTATCGGCGCCCCTGAGGCCGACGACGGCCTGATCATGGAGTACTTCGACTCGCGGGGCGTGCGCCGCACGTACGGCATCGCGCTCGAGGACGGCGTGCTGCGTATGTGGCGCGACGACCCGGAGTTCGCCCAGCGCTACTCGGCGACGATCGGCCACGACGGCTTCCAGGGCCGGTGGCAGCTAGCGCGGACACCGGGCGACTGGCAGGACGACCTGAGAGTGACCTACCGGCGCCGCGACTAGGCCCTTGCCCCCGCTGTTGCTTCGGACCCGTCGCCAAAGCGGCGACACCAGGCGCCGGCACACCTCCTTCTTGAACCCAAGGAGCGGTCGCCGCGGACCGGCACGGCTCTTGGTGCTCTCTCAGCAGGAGCGGGCCAGACGCCCGCGTCGGCCGCGACGGTGGACACCGCGTCCAGCGGGTCGACGGCACCGGTGGACGTTGTGCCGGCGTTGGCGACGACGCAGATCGGCAACAAGCCAGCAGCACGGTCAGAGACGATCGCGGTGCGCAGTGCCGCCGGGTCAAGCCGGCGGTCGCGGTCGACGCCCACCGGCGCAAGCCCCACGCCGAGTGCCGTCGCTGCCTTGGCAACGGAGAAGTGCGTCTCGGCTGACGTTGAAGTGCCACGGATATGCGTGTCGACCGATCCCTCCGAAATCCGGCTCGGATACGTCGACCGGCCCAAGACGCGGTGCTCCTGAGCCCCACGCTTGTGTGGGTTAGGCGGGCAGCGTCCTTCGCGCTGCACGCCATTCGTGCGATCGCGATCGCAGGGCCCGTAGTGCCCACTCCGGCCGACACCGCGGATATAGCGTGAGGAACCATGTCGTGGCGTTCGTGGGTGTCTGCTCTGGGTATTCGATTTGGCGTGGTTCAGTCAATGCCAATCAGCCGGAAGCGTCCGCTTCGGCCGGCCGGAGACGGCCGCTGTCATCCAGCGTCGTGGCTGGAGTACCGTCGTCGGCTTTGTAACGGCACCTCGAGCGCGTCCGTGGAGCGGCGCGAATGAAGACTTCCAATGCGTCGGTTGTTGCGCGTGTGATCGACACTGCCCGCTATCCGCTGTCTGAGCCTGGTGGTATCGGCTGGTGTACTCTGGTGGCTGTGTGCGGTGGGTTTTGAGCACCGTCGGGTGCTGCATGTTGCCTGGCTTCATCCGGCCCGACCTGCACGAATCCCTGCGGCGCGAGGGGGAGGAAATCGCTCCTCTGGCCTACTACGACGTCGAGACGGTCAACTTCTACGACATGCCGGTGGACTCATCGCTTCCGGACGGGCACCCTGCCCGCATCTCGATGGAGCGGGGCAACGCGTTCGTCGCTCGCGAGCGCCTAATCCATCGCCTGGCGTTGCGTCCGGGCGACTTGCAGCTATTCGCCGGGCGCTATTCCCTGCACCGCGTGACCGCGGTCGGGGGTCTCGCGGAGCGCCACTCGGCGATCTTCGCCTACAGCGAGCGCCCCGGTGTGGTCGGCAAGGCCGCGCGGACAAGACAGCTGTGCGGCCGCGTCACGCCTGCCCACGAGTCCTCGGCGCGCCGGACCGTGAGGTCGATCAGTTGTTGGACTGAGGTTCTGCGGCGACCGCTAGCCCCGAGAAAGGATCATCGTGCCCGCCAGCCAAGACTTGTCGCCGCAAACGTTCGGTAACGAGGAGCAGCTGCCCCGGGTACCGCTTCCGACGCTTCAAGAGAGCTGCGACCGTCTCCTCGAGTGGTGTGCGCCGTTGTTGACTGCCGACGAGATGGCCGCGACCGAGTCCGCGGTGGCGTCCTTCCTGCCGTCCGCCGGCCCTCTTCAGGCTGCGCTTGAGGCCTATGACTCAGATTCCGGCGCGCAAAGCTGGCTTGACGCGTTCTGGGCGGATCGCTACCTCGGGCGCCGAGATCGGATCGCCCTCAACGCGAACTTCTTCTTCCTCTTCGAAAACAGGAGTGAGGGTCAGGTCGACCGCGCAGCTGGGATCGTCGCGGGCGCTCTCGCCTACAAGGGGCTCATCGACGAGCAGCTGCTGCCGCCGACGGTCCAGCGTGGCCGTCCGCTGACCATGGAGCAGAACAAGTACCTGTTCTCGTCCACCCGTATCCCTGGGGCGCTGCGGGACACTTCGCGCACGCCCTACAGCGAGAATTGGCCGGGTGCCTCCCGGGAGCGACACATCATCGTCTTCCATCGGGGGAACGCCTTTCGGATGGACGTGATCGGTCCGGACGGCCATCCCCACGCGCTCGAGGAGATCGCCGCCGGTCTGCGCGCGGTCATGGCGTCCGGTCGGACCCCGGCTTCGCCGGCCACGTCGGTGGGGCATCTCACCACCAAGGTGAGGGCGGAGTGGGCGGCGAGCCGCCAGGCCCTGCTCGAGGCGGACCCACGTAACGCGGAAGCGCTCGAGACCATGGAGACCGCGTTGTTCTGCGTGTGCCTCGAGGACAGTGCACCTGCCGACGCCCTAGCGGCGGCCGACCAGCTGCTGCACGGCGACAGCGCCAACCGCTGGTTTGACAAGGCCGTGTCCTTCATCGTCTTCGCCGACGGGACGGCGGGCTACAACGGGGAGCACTGCAACCTGGACGGCACGACGGTCATCGGCCTGATCGACGCGATCATGGGCTCCTCAGGCGAGGAGCACTCCCGTCGGTCAGGTGCGCAAAAGCAGGGACTTCCGGCACCCGCGCCGCTGGACTTCGTCCTCGACACCGACCTTCGGTCCGATGTGCAGGCGGCCGGCGAAGCGTTCGCCTCCTTCGCGGCCGACACCGCGACGACCACCCTTTCGATTGACTTCACCAGCGATAGGGCCAAACGGCTCGGCGTATCGCCGGACGCCTTCGCGCATATGGCCTATCAACTGGCACACCAGCGCGCCAAGGGTCACGTCGGCACCACGTACGAGTCAATCGCCACCCGAAGCTTTCGGCACGGGCGCACCGAGGCGATGCGCGTCGTCACTCCTGAGGTGAAGCAGTTCGTCAGCGCGATGGACGACCCCAAGACCGACGCGCGAACCAGACGGGAAGCGTTGCGCTCCGCGGCAGAGAAGCACGTGCAGCGGGCCAAGGAGTGTCAGGCGGGGCAAGCGCCGGAGCAGCACCTGTGGGAGCTGCAGATGATCCAGAAGCGTCGCGGAGCAGAGCTTGGCGTGACCGCTTCGCTCGAGCTGTACGAGAGCCCCGGTTGGCTGACCATGCGCGACGACTACTTGAGCACGAGCGCGGTGCCCTCCTCGAACGTCCGCTACTGGGGCTTCGGCTCGACGAGCCAGAAGTGCATCGGAGTGGGCTACGCGATGCTTCCCGATCGCTTCGACCTCTACCTGAGCACTCCGCGAACGGTCAGTGAGCAGATGGCGGCGTTCGCCCGGGAGCTCCCCAAAGCGGTCGCTGAGCTCGAGGAACTCCTCGCCGGCGAGCGCCAAGTGGCCGCCGACGCCAGATGAGCGGCGTTCACCGGCCCGGAAGCGCGCGTGGCTGCCTCTCCTGGCACGTCACCCGGTCATGATCCGCGAGGCAAGGGCTCAGCACCGAAGCCGGACTTGTGCCCGTGGGCAAGAGTGGTTCACGTCACACGCCAATCGCTCGCTGGATTCGCCGGGAGGGGTCAAGAAGAAGCCTGAGGCCCACCACTGGCGGGTCTCGCGGCCGGAAGCGAGGAGCCCGGCACCTGAGCCTCCTGCCACTTCTGAGGAGGAACGCGTCGAGGCCACCCGCAGGACAGACGCTCGCGGACGCCGGCCAAGAACTCGCTTCCTGGTTGCGGCCACGCGCAGCGAGCGCTCGCTCAGATCGGCATAAACCTGGAGCGAGGTTGTAGCGGATCGCTCCGCCGGATCCTGCCACCGCCTGTAAGAAGCACCGAAGATCCCGGTGCCGGATTAGCGCTTCGCCCGAAAAGGAGCAGTCAGTCAGGCCCGGACCCTCACTGCCCCTTTGCGCAAGACGCGCGAGTGCTGCAGGTAAGGGAGGGAACGGTTGAGCTGCCGGGAGTCCTGCGCACTGCGGCGGTTATCGCAAGGTGGCATGCTCGGACGGTGAGCGTTGACGTCCTGAGTCGTGCGGACTTGACGATCGACGCTGTGCGGCGAGTTGCGTGGGAGGGTGAGGGCGTGACCCTTGGGCCTGAGGTCGCCGAGCGGATGGGTCGGGCGCATGCGGGGCTCAATGCGTTCGTCGAGGCTCGGCTGGCCGATGACCCTGGCGCGCTCTTGTATGGGGTGACGACCGGGCCAGGTGATGCTGGGAGCGCGGTGCTCAGCGACGCCGCTGCCGCGGCTGGGCCGTCGGGTTTGTGGACTGCGGCCTCGTTCGGCGAGCCGTTGCCTGAGCGCGTCGTTCGCGCAATTGTGCTGGCGCGGCTCGCGAACTTGGTCGAAGGGCATGCGGGTGCGCGTGCCCTGGTCGCGAACGCGGTGGCAGCCATGCTCGACGGCGGACTGCTTCCCGCCGTGCCGGCGCGAGGAAACGGCGGTTCGGGCGAGATTCTTGCTCTCGGCCACCTCTTCTCCGCGCTGGCCGAACAAGTCGAGCTTGAGTCAAGAGAAAAGATGGCGCTGATCAACGGCTCGCCTTGTGCTGCGGCAATGGTCGCCGACGCGGCGCTCGCTGGGCAAGCCCGGATTGCGCTAGCCGAGCGCACCTTCGCGTTGTCGGTTGAAGCGATTCGGGCGCCGCTTGAGGCCTTCGCTCCTGAGCTCGGGGATTTGTGGGGTGACAACCAGGAAGCTGACGCTCTGCATTCGTTCGCGGCTCTGCTTGATGGCGGCGCGCCCGAACGCCAGGCGCATCAAGCCCCGGTGAGTTATCGCGTGCTGCCCCGGGTCCTGGGCCGGGTGCGCGATGCCCAGGCCCAGGCTGAACGTACGGCGGCGAGCGCGCTGGCTTCCGTGACCGACAACCCGGTCTTCCTGCCGCCAAGCGAGCAGCGTCCGCTCGGCGCTTTGATCTCAAACGGTGGCTACCACAACGATCGCGCGCATCCCGCTCTGGACGCACTGGCGCATGCGTGGGCCGACGTCGCCCAGCTCGCTCAGCGTCACGTCGACAAGCTTTTCCAGCACCCGGTCAGCGCTCCTCTGCTCGCTGGCGAGTGGCTGGCCAAGCCGTTGCACATGGCAGCCGCCGGCTATGCCGACGAGGCGAGAACCCTCGCGCAAACGACTGTGCTTGGCCTTGGTGGCTTCGGCCAGAACGACTTGCCCTCTCCCGCCTTCTCGGCGTGGGGCAAGGCGGTTGCGGTCGGCACCTGCCTTGATCGGGTGCTGGCCGTGCTCGCGGCGCGCGCCTCACAGGCGCTCCACGTTGCCGCGCAACCGCCGCCGCCGGCACTCGCCTCCTTCCTAGACGAAGTGCGCGCCTCTTTCCCGCCGATTGAGGAACCTCGCCGACTCGGACCCGACGCCGAGCTCCTGGCCGCCGCGTTCAGCCGCCGCGTGCTCCCATAGATACGCCGCCGATACGCCGCCGAACCCGACCTGCCGGAAGGTTCGCGCGAGCAGCGTCCCGCGATTTCACCGTGCATCTGAGCGGTTCGCACTGTGCGAGG
>JACCYI010000175.1 GCA_013696535.1 Solirubrobacterales bacterium | reverse complement strand
GAGCCGGGAAGGAAGCCCCAGATCTCCTCGGTCACGAAGGGAATGAGGGGGTGGGCGATGGAGAGGGTCTCGGACAGGACCGCCAGCCCGATTCTGGCCGCGCCCTCGTCTCCTGCGTACAAGCGCGGCTTGACGAGCTCCAAATAGGAGTCACAGAGCTCGCCGTACACGAAGTCATAGAGCCCGAGCGCCGCTCGGTGGAAGTCGAAGGACTCAAGTGCATGACGCATGTCGGCCTTGGCCCGCTCGAGTCGCGACAGGATCCAGGCGTCCTCGACGGCCCCCGCGAGCACCGGCTCCCCGCTGAGGACCATGCCCTCCGGCAGGCGGCTGAGCACGAGGCGCGACGCGTTCCACAGCTTGTTGGCCAGCTGCTGGCCCTGCGCGATCCGCTCCTCCGAGAAGCGCACGTCCTGGGTCGAGGACATGGCCAGCAATCCGAAGCGGACGGCGTCGGCGCCGTAGACGTCGATGAGCCCGAGGGGATCGACGCCGGTTCCCAGCGACTTGGACATGCGGCGCCCGTCAGGCGCTTGGATGATCGAGTGGACGTAGACGTCGGAAAAGGGGACGTCGCCGGTGAACTCGATGCCCAGCATCACCATGCGCGCGACCCAGAGAAACAGGATGTCGCGCCCCGTGGAGAGCACGTCGGTGGGGTAGAAGGCTCGCCTCTCGGGCGTGTCTTCGGGCCACCCGAGCGTGGCGAAGGGCCAAAGGGCGCTCGAGAACCAGGTGTCAAGGACGTCGGGATCCCTGGCCCAGCCCTCCCCCTCCGGCGGGTCGGAGCCGACGTGGCGCTCCTGCCCCCGGTACCAGACGGGGATCTGGTGACCCCACCAGAGCTGACGCGAGATGCACCACGGCCGGATGGACTCGAGCCACTCCACGTAGCGCCGGGACTGCGACGCCGGATGGATGCGGAGCCGGCCCGTCTTGACCGCATCGATCGCAGGAAGGGCCAGCTCGTCCATCCGCATGAACCACTGAAGGGAGATGAGCGGCTCGATCCGCTCACCTGAGCGGTTTGAGTGCGGGACGTTGTGGAGGAAGGGCTCCGCGCCCGCGATCCGCCCCTCCTCACGCAGTGCGGCGACCACCGCCTCGCGACATTCGAGCACCGTCATGCCCTCGAATCGCTCGCCGGCCGCGGCGGTCATCCGGCCGTCCTCACCGATCACCGAGATCTCGTCGAGGCCGTGGGTGCGGCCGATCTCGAAGTCGTTGGGATCGTGCGCGGGGGTGATCTTCAGCGCGCCCGTGCCGAACTCGGGCTTGACGTACGGATCGGCGATGATCCGCAGGCGGCGCCCGACGAGCGGCAGGATCGCGCTCTCCCCCACGAGACGTTCGTAACGGTCGTCGTCGGGGTGCACGGCGATGGCCGTGTCGGCCAGCATCGTCTCGGGACGGACCGTCGCGATCGTCACCGACCCATGGCCGGCGGCGAGCGGGTAGTCGATCGAGTACAGCGTGTCGGTGACCTCACGCTCCTCCACCTCGAGGTCGGAGATCGCCGATCGCGAACCCGGATCCCAGTTGACCAGGTAGTTGTCGCGATAGATCAGCCCCTTGTCGTACAAGGCGACGAAGACTTGAAGCACCGCGGCGGCATAGCGGGCGTCCAGGGTGAAGCGCTCGTCCGCGTAATCGCAGGAGGCACCGAGACGCTTGAGCTGATCGACGATCGATGAGCCGTACTGCTCGCGCCATTGCCAGACCCGCTGCAAGAACGCCTCGCGGCCGAGGGCCTCGCGATCCGTGTTCTCGCTGCGCAGGAGCTTCTCGACCTGCGTCTGCGTGGCGATGCCGGCGTGGTCGGTGCCAAGGATCCACTTGGTGCGCTCGCCGAGCATCCGGTGGTAGCGGACGAGCGTGTCCTGGATCGAGCTGTTGAGCGCGTGCCCCATGTGGAGCACGCCCGTGACGTTGGGCGGCGGGATCGCCACGGAGAACGTCTCGCCTCGTCCCGAGCCGGCCCCGGGGTCAGGATGGAAGAGACCCGAATCCAGCCAGCGAGCGAACAGGCGCGGCTCCACGTCGGCGGGCTCGAAGCGGGTCTGTTGCACGGTCTGGGACACCGTCGCAGGATAAGCACCCCCACCATTAGTTACACTTGGACACGACATGTCACATCGTGACTCGACGGCCCAGGATCCGCTGCTGGACGCCGCTCGGGCGAGCGTCATGGCGGTCGGCGTCCGGCGGACGACGATGTCGGACGTCGCGCGGCGGGCCCGAGTGAGTCGCCAGACGGCGTACCGGCGCCATCCCGACGTCGGTTCGCTGTTGTCCTCGCTGATGACGCGTGAGTTCGGCCGGGTGATCGACGCGGCCGCCGCCCACGCGGCCCGGCTCGGGTCGGGACGCGCGCGCGTGGTGGAGCAGACGGTGTGCGGGTCTCAGCTTCTGGCGGCCGAGCCGCTGTTCGGGCGGATCCTCGACGTGGACCCCGAGCTGCTGCTGCCCTATGTCGTCGAGCGCCTTGGCGTGGTGCAGCAGATGGTGATCGCCGGGCTGGCCCAGGAGATCGAGCTCGGGGTGGCCGACGGCTCCATCCGCCGGGAGCACCCGGGTGTGCTCGCGGCGGCCGTCGAACTGCTGGCGCGGGGCTTCGTGCTGGCGGCACACGCCGAGCGCGAGGACGGGATCGACCCGTGGGCCGAGCTGCGCATCGCGCTGGACGGCTACCTGCGGCCAGCGGCGTGATGACCGCTTCGAGCTCCCTGAACGCCGCGCGCCGGACCGCTGAGCTCGAACGGTTGGCGGACGGCGAGGCGGTTGACGTCGTGGTGATCGGAGGCGGGGTCACCGGCGCCGGCGTGGCGCTCGACTGCGCCTCGCGGGGGCTGTCCGTCGCGCTTCTCGAGCGCCGCGACCTCGCGCATGGCACCAGCCG
>JACCYI010000243.1 GCA_013696535.1 Solirubrobacterales bacterium | reverse complement strand
GGCCAGGTCCGTGCGCGCCGAGATGGCGGATCGTGGTCGGCGTGGATGGTCCTGCCCCCGTCGGGCGAGCACGCGCCCGACGGCGGCCGCACCCCCGTCCACGGCTCAGAGCCGGCCTGGACGGATTCGGCCGACGTCTTCCAACTCCGCCTGCACGGCCATGCCGACGCGGTGCGCGCCCGATTCGTCCGTGCCAAGCCGACGGCCGCGGTCGCCCGCGGGGTGACGGGTCGGCTGCGCCGCCGTGCCGCTGCGGTGGCACGAGGTGCCCAGACGCTTGCTCCTGCCGGCGCACCCCAGCCCCCGCGGGTGATCACTCGCGCTGAATGGGGCGCGGCTGCGGTGCCCCCCAGAGCGACGGCGGGTTACGGCGGCGTGCAGCTGGCCTTCGTGCACCACACCGTGACCGCGAACGAGTACACGCCGCAGGATTCCGCCGCGATCGTGCTCGGAATCGCGCGCTACCACCGCGACTCCAACGGGTGGAACGACATCGGATACAACTTCCTGGTCGACAAGTACGGCCAGGTCTTCGAAGGCCGCGCGGGTGGGATCGGGCTGGCGGTGATCGGCGCCCACGCCCAGGGTTACAACTCCGTCTCCACCGGCGTAGCCTGCCTCGGCGACTTCCGGTCCATTCCCGAGTCGGAGCCCGGCATCGCCGCCGTCACGCAGCTGCTGGCCTGGAAGCTCGGATTGCACGGTGTGCCGGCGGAAGGGACGGTGACGGTCACCTCGCTCGGCGGCAAGGCCAATCTGTACCGCTCGGGGACGCCCGTCACCTTCCAGCGCATCTCGGGGCACCGCGACGGGAACGGGACGTCGTGTCCCGGAGACGGGCTCTACGGGCAGCTTCCCGCACTGCGGGCGCTCGTCGCACGCCGCATTGCGCCCGTGGCGGCTTCGGCGCTCACGTTGAGGGCCGCGGCGAACCGGGTCCGTTACCCCACCGGCGTCAGGTTGAGCGGCCAGCTGCGATTCGTTGACGGCTCAGCGTCCGGCGGCGCGCCGCTCGAGCTGCAGTTCCAGGCCGGTGGAGGCGCGTGGCGGCCTGTCGGGGCGGCGAGCGTCGGCGGGGACGGCGCGTGGGCGGCCACCGCCGAGCTCCCCGCCTCGGGTCTGGTGCGCGCCGTGTTCCCGGGCGACGGCGGACGTCCGCCGGTTCAGGCCACGCCCGTGTCGGTCACCGTGCTTCCGCGCCTCTCGCTCCAGTTGGGCGCCAGACGGGCACGCCGCGGGACCACCGTCAAGGTGAGGGGGGTCCTCTCCCCCGCTCCGGCGGACGGGCGCGTCCAGTGCGTCCTCGAACGCCAGGTGGGCCGTCGGTGGGTGACCGTGCAGCGCAAGCGGGTCAACGTCCGCCGCGCGAGCTACGCCACTGCGCTCCGTCCGCGCGTCGCGGGGCTGTACCGGGTCACAGTCTCCACGCCCGGAGCCCTTGAGCGGCTCCGCCTCTGGGTCACCTGAGTCCTCGCTCAAGCCGACTGAGAGGTGATCGAGGCAATGATCTTCGAGAGCTGCCCGCCCTGCCAGGCCAGCGGCGAGCTGCCCGGCTCCTCCACGACGAGGCGCACGTCTCCGAGCGCCTGGGCGTAGCGCTCCCCCGTGGCCAGGGGATGCTCGGGGTCGGCGTCGTCGCGGTCGGCGACCACCACGGACGGCTTGTCGATTGCCGTCAGCGCTTCCCAGGTGTCAAAGGGGCGGGCACGCGGAACCGCCTGGAGGGCGTCGGCCACGGCGTCGGGATGGGCGTGCGCGCTCAGACGCTGGCGGAGGATCTTCTGGACCGTCTCGCGCCAGCGCTCGGGCACCGCGGGCACGCCGTAGGCGTCGACGAACCCATCCACTCCGCTCGTGCGCAGGCCGTCGGACAGGGCGTCCCAACGGGCAAAGCGGCTGGGGTCTCTCTCGTCGGGATCGAACGCCGGGGTGATGAGGCACATCCCGGCGACCCGCTCGGGATGCGCCAGGACGAAGGCGAGGATCGTATGGGCGCCCATAGAGGCGCCCGCGAGAACGCCGCGCTCCACCCCCCGGGCGTCCATCAGGGCCAGCAGGTCGGCGCTGAGGGCTTCATATCCGTAGGCCGCCGCGTCGGGCGCCGGGGTCGATGCTCCGTGCCCTCGGGCGTCGTAGGACACCACACGGTGTCCTGAGCGCTCAAGGCTCCGGGAGCCCATCACCACGTAGCGGCGGGTCGCGGTGAGCCCGTGCAGCAGGATCACGGGCATTCCCTCCCCCGCCTCCTCGCCGGCCAGCTCTGAGGCGCCGGTGTCGACCGTGAACTCGGGCATCCCGGAGTCCTATCACTACGCTCTCTACATGCCCGACGTCGCCGAAGCCGACTTCCAGCGCGAGGTCGTCGATCGTTCGCACCAGGTCCCCGTCGTGGTGGACTTCTGGGCGTCGTGGTGCGGCCCGTGCCGTGCGCTGACGCCTGTGCTCGAGCGCAGCGTGGCTGCCCGCGACGGCAAGGTCGTCCTCGCGAAGGTCGACACGGACGCCAATCCGAACATCTCCAAGGCCTTCGGGATCCAGGGTATTCCGGCGGTCAAGGCGTTCAAGGACGGCGTGGTGGTCGACGAGTTCGTGGGCGCACAGCCGCCCGCCATGGTCGAGCGGTTCCTCGACGGACTGGTGCCCTCAGAAGCCGAGCAGCTGGTCGCCGCCGGCGGCGAAGCCGATCTCCGACGCGCGCTCGAGCTCGACCCTGCACGCACCGAGGCGGCGGTCGCGCTGGCGGGGCTGCTGCACGAGCGGGGCGAGGACGAGGCCGCGCTCGAGCTGCTGGACTCCCGCCCGGGCTTCGCCGCCGAAGGGCTGGCAGCTCGGATCCGGCTTCTCGGCGACCCGGCACTGGCCGATTCGCTCGCGGCCATCGATGCCGGGCACTCCGAAAGGGGCATCGACGGACTGATCGCGGCGCTCGCCGAGGCGGCCGAGGCCGACCGCCGTGAAGACCTGCGCCGGGCCGTGGTGGGCGTCCTCGACACGCTCGGCGTGGAGCATCCGGTGGCGCGCGAGTCGCGCCGCAAGCTGGCCGCCGCGTTGTACTAGAGCTCGAGCGTCAGCTGGCCGGCCTCTTCGCCACCGGGCGAGGCTGCGCCGCCGCCCGTATCCCCTCGCGCCTCGAACGATGCGACCCGCACGCCGAGGAGCCGCACCGGCCGCGGCGGAGCGAACTCTCGCAACAGATCGACCGCGACCTGGCGCACCGTGTCCGCCTCGTTGGTGAACGCGGACAGGGTGCGAGCCCGCGTGACCGTGGTGAAGTCGTCGAGTCGAACCTTGATCGCGATCGTGCGCCCCTGATGACCGTTCCGGGCCAGCCCGGCACATAGCTCATCGGCCAGGCGGTACAGCGCGGCCTCCTGCTCTGAGCGGTCCGCCACGTCGGTGGAGAAGGTCGTCTCGCGGGACTCAGAGACCGCGACGCGCTCCGTCGAGACCGGCGAAGAGTCCTCGAAGCGGGCCCGCTGCCGCAGATACGGGCCGAGCCGCCCGCCGAATCGCTCGGCGAGCCTCGCCTCGGAGGAAGCCGCGAGGGCGGCGACATTGGAGATGCCCATTGCTTCGAGCCGCTCGGCGGTCTTGGCTCCGATGCCGGGGAGGAGTCTCGGACGCTGCTCCCCGAACCGCTGACCGGCTTCCTCGCGCGTGAGCACCACGAAGCCGGCGGGCTTCTCGGCGTCGGACGCGACCTTGGCCACGAGCTTGTTCGGGCCGATGCCGATCGAGCAGGTGATCCCCGTCGCCGCGCGGATCTCCGAGATCAGCCGCCGCATCGCCGCCCGCGGGGCCATCAGGCCGGTCAGGTCGAGGTACGCCTCGTCGAGTCCGACGACTTCGACGGTGTCCACCTGCGACCGAACCCGCTCCATGATCTCACGCGAAACCCGCCGGTAGGCGTCGAAATCCGGTTCCACGAAGATCGCCTCGGGGCACAGCCGCCGTGCCCGCGACGCCGGAGTGGCGGAGCCGACGCCGAACCTGCGGGCCTCGTAGGACGCCGTGGTCACCACTGCTCGCGGCCCGCTGCCCGCGATGACCACAGGCTTGCCTCGGAGCGCGGGGCGGCGCAGCAGTTCGACCGAGAAGTAGAAGGCGTCGCAGTCCAGATGGGCGATCGTGCGCTCGCTCACCCGTCCAGCTTAATCCCGGGTCGGCTGTCGCGGCTCCTGTCCGGATGCCGGTTGCCGGATCAGGCCGCCGCCGCCACGTCGAAGTCAGACTCGAAGAAGGTTCCGCACTCTTCACGGAGCTTGGCCAGCCCGAGGCGGATGCGGCTCTTGGCGGTGCCCAGCGGTACTTCCGAGCGTTTGGCGATCTGATCGGCGGTCAAACCGCCCCAGTAGGCGAGAACGAGCGCCTCACGCTGGGCGTTGGGCAGCCGGCGTAGTGCGTCACGCACCGCCTCACGCTCGGCGTCGCGCTCCGCGGCGACCGCGGGGCGGTCGTCCGGTCGCTCCTCCGCGCCGGCCACCACGACCTTGAGCCGGTCGCTCGCCCGGCCCGCGGCCTGGCCCTCACGCCACAGGTCCAGAGCCCGTGAGCGAGCCATCAGCCTGAGATAGGAGCCGATCTCCCCGCGCTTGGAATCGAACGACCCCGGCCTCCGCCACACGCGCAGAAAGACGTCCTGTACGACGTCCTGAGCCTGCGCGGCGTTGCCGAGGATGCGGAAAGCGGCAGCGTACACGCCCCGCGACTGCTCGTCATAGATGCGCTGGAACTGCTGAGGATCACTGAGGTTGAGCGAAGCGGACATCTCGACCTTTCGGACGGCCTTCGTAGGGGGAATCACTCTGTGCAAGGAACATTATACACAGTGTTGAAGGTTTGCAAACACGGGTTGAGCCGCGACAATGCGAGTCGCTCATGGGCAACCCCGACCGCCTCTCGTCTCTCGACGCCTCCTTCCTGCACCTCGAGGAGGGTGGGGCGCACATGCACGTCGGGTCCTGCATGCTGTTCGAAGGCGTCGCCCCCTCCTACGAGGAGTTCGTGGCGCAGCTCGACCGTCGCCTGCACCTCGTCCCGCGCTACCGCCAGAAGCTGGCTTTCGTGCCCCTCAACCAGGCTCGCCCGGTGTGGGTCGATGACCCACACTTCAACGCGGGCTACCACATCCGTCACACGGCGCTCCCCGAGCCGGCCGGGATGCAGGAGCTGCGCGCGCTGAGCGGCCGCGTGCTGTCTGGACGTCTTGACCGCTCCAAGCCGCTGTGGGAGATCTGGCTGGTCGATCGCGTCGCCGGCGAGCGATTCGCGGTGATCTCCAAGACGCATCACTGCCTGGTCGACGGCGTCTCCGGGGTCGATGTCACGAACGTGCTCTTCGACCTCGAGCCTGAGCCTGAGCTACTCGGAGACGACCGCAGCGCGCCTCCCCCGCCGTGGGAGCCGCGGCCCGAGCCGAGCGCGGCCGCGCTCCTCGCCGACGCGCTGCTCGAGCGGACCACCGCTCCCGTCGAGCTCGCGCGCGAGATGGGCGGGGCGCTGACACGGCCGATGGAACTCGCCGAGCGGGCTGGGACGGTCATGGCGGGTATCGGGGCCGTCGCGATGGCCGGGATGAACGCGCCGCCGAGCCCGTACAACACCCCTATCGGTCCCCATCGACGCTTCGCCTGGGTCGAGGACGACCTCGCGCGCCTGAAGGGAGTCAAGTCCTCGCTCGGGGGCACGATCAACGATGTGGTGCTGACGGCCGTCACGGGTGCGCTGCGAACGCATCTTCGAGCGAGAAAGCACGTGGTGGAAGGGCTCACGCTGCGAGCGATGGTCCCCGTCTCGGTCCGGGCCGAAGCTGAGCGGGGCGCGCTCGGCAATCGGGTGAGCGCCGTGTACGCGCCCCTGCCCGTTTCGGTCGCCGATCCGGCCGAGCGCTACCGGATCGTGCGCGAAGCGATGGCCGGCTTGAAGGAGTCCGGCCAGGCGGTGGGTGCCGAAGTGCTCACCCGGCTGACGGGATTCGCTCCGCCGACCGTGTTGGCCCAGTCAGCGAGGTTGCAGACGCGCCAGCGGATGTTCAACCTCACGGTGACCAACGTCCCCGGGCCGCAGTTCCCGCTCTATCTGCTTGGGCGGCGTCTCCAACGGATCTTCCCTCAGGTTCCGCTCGCCGGCAACGCCGCACTGGGCATCGCGATCATGTCCTACGACGGAACCATCAACTTCGGCTTGATCGGCGACTTCGACGTGCTCTCAGACCTCGACGAGCTCGCTCTTGCCCTGGAAGACGCGCTGGATGAGCTGTCAGCGCTGGCGGGCGAGCCGGCGCCGACCCCCGTGGGCAATGGCCGGGTGCCGGCCGACGTGACGAGCGCCACCCCCTGACGTGTCGCGCATCGTGGCGGTTGCGTTGGGCGCCGTGGTGCTGCTCGCCGGCCTGTACGGGCTCTCGACGCTCGTCAGCTCGCGTGACGATGCCGGGGTGAACCGGGCGGCCGGCCCTGGCGCCTCAGAGCCAGATCGCGGTGCCGCGCACCGGCCCTCGGGCGACCGTCGGGACCCCGATCCGCCCACGAGTGGTCCCCACTCCGCCCATCTCGTCTCCAGGGACGCCCGGAGGCTGAGCGACGACCGGATCCTGCATGCGCTGGAGCTGGGCGACGTGGTGCTGGTCTATCCGGGCCTGAGACCTCCGGCGGAGCTCCGTGCCGTCCAGCAGGAGGTCGCCGGCCCCTTCGACGCGGAGCTGGCCGCGGCCGGCCAGGCTGTCGTGCTCGCGCGCGTGCCGGGCGCCTCGGGCATCCAGGCGCTGGCCTGGCGACGGCGGCTGCGCGCCTCGGGACCCGCCGATCCCGGCGTCCGCGCGTTCGCCGAGTACTGGCTCGGCCGGGGGCTCGACGGCTCGCGTTGACAGACTGTGGGGGTGCGTATCGCCCCTCTCCGTCTCGCTCTAGCGCAGATCAACGCCCGAGTCGGGGATCTCGAGGGCAACGCCGCCAAGTTGTGCGGGCAGATCGAGCGCGCCCGGGACGCCGGAGCGGAGCTCCTCCTTTTCCCCGAGCTGGCGGTGACGGGCTACCCGCCGGAGGATCTCCTGCTCAAGGAGCACTTCCTGCGCGCCAGTGAGGAGGCCCTCGCCGCCGTGGCCGCCGAGGCGCAGGGCATCCTGGTGGTCGTCGGCGCTCCCGAGCGCGCCGATGACGTCTACAACGGGCTGGCGATCTGTGCCGACGGACGGATCATCGGGCGCTACCGCAAGACGGTGCTGCCCAACTACGGCGTCTTTGATGAAGAGCGCTACTTCCAGGCCGGCGAAGGCGGTGCGATCTTCGAGCTGGGCGGGGTGCGGCTCGGCTTGACCCTCTGCGAGGACCTCTGGACCCCGGGTCCGCCGGCGTCGGACGAGGCTCTGGCGGGCGCCTCGCTGCTGCTCAACGCCTCGGCTTCGCCGTATCACGCCGGCAAGGGCGTCCGGCGCGAGCTCATGATGGTTCAGCGCGCGCGAGACAACCTGTGCGGTCTGGCCTTCTGCAACCTGGTCGGCGGGCAGGACGAGCTGATCTTCGACGGCCACTCTCTGCTCCTCGATCACAACGGCACGGTGCTCGCCCGCGCGCCCCAGTTCGCCGAGGCGCTGCTGATCGGCACCGTCGATCCGCAGGCAGCCGTGACCGCCCGCCTGAGAGACGCCCGACTGCGCCCGCCCGTGCGGCGGGCCCTCCCGCAGGTGTCCCGTCTGGGCCACGCGGCAAGGGTCGACCATCCCCCGGTCACGCGAGTCGGCGGGGACGTTTCCCCCCTCCTCGACGAAGTGCCCGAGGTCTACGCCGCCCTCGTGCTCGGCGTCCGCGACTACGCCGGCAAGAACGGCTTCTCGCACGCCGTCCTGGGGTTGTCGGGTGGTATCGATTCGACGCTCGTCGCGCTCGTGGCCGTGGACGCCCTCGGAGCCGCGAACGTGTCGGTCGCGGTGATGCCTTCGCGCCACTCGTCCGAAGGCACCCAGTCCGACGCGCGCCTGCTCGCCGCGAACCTCGGCGTGCAATGCCTCGCTCTGCCGATCGGGCCCGCGATGGAGGTCTACGACGGAATGCTTGCGGAGGTCTTCGCGGACCGTGAGCCCGATCTCACGGAAGAGAATCTCCAGGCCCGGATCCGCGGCAACCTCCTGATGGCGCTCTCCAACAAGTTCGGCTGGCTCGTGCTGACCACGGGCAACAAGTCCGAGAACTCGGTGGGCTACTCGACCCTCTACGGTGACTCCGCGGGCGGGTTCGCCGTGATCAAGGACGTCCCGAAGACCCTGGTCTACCGGCTCGTCGAGTTTCGCAACGCCCGGGATCTTGCCCACCCGGTTCCTGAGTCGATCGCGACCCGCCCGCCGAGCGCCGAGCTGCGGGCGGAACAGACCGACGCGGACTCGCTGCCCGACTACGACACCCTGGACGCCATCCTCACCGCCTACGTCGAGGAAGACGCCGACCGCGAGCAGCTCGAACTGGCGGGCCTTCCTCCGGAGGCGATCGACCGCGTGTTCGCGCTCGTCGATCGGGCGGAGTACAAGCGCCGCCAGGCACCGCCCGGGATCAAGATCACGCCGCGCGCCTTCGGCCGGGACCGTCGGATGCCGATCACCAACGCCTACCGCCCGCGTTAGCCCGTCGTCCGGCTGTATCGGGCCGGCTGAAGCGCGCTCTGAAGCCCCGACCCACAACCGAAGGTCGGAGGTCTCGCCATGCTGGCTCCCGAAGTCCACGACCGGGCGCGCGCCGCGTCGCCCTGGCCATCGCGCTCCTCTCCGTCGCCCTGTCGGCCCTGGCCGCCCAGGCGGTCGCACACGGACCGTCGCCTCACGGTTCGGGCGTCCTGTTCGCGGAACCCGGAAGCTGGCTTACGCCGGTGCCGGCCCCGTCCCGATCGGCTGACTCGTGGGCACCGACGCCCGGCACGCTGCTGCCGGTGTCCGCCTGCCTTTGCCACGCCTTAACAACTCGGCGACATCACAGCGGCTCCCGGTCACTAGCGTCGCCGGCATGAAACGAATCCTGCTCGCCGCCTGTCTCCTTGCCGCGGCCGTCACGGCTCCCGCGGCGTGGGCCGATACCGTCCGACCAGAGCACCGCCTCACCCTCGGCGTCATCGGCGACGTCCCGTACGGGGCGGCACAGGTTGCGGAGTTCCGCACCGACGTCGCCGAGATCAACGAGGATCCGACGATCGAGCGTGTCATCCACCTCGGCGACATCAAGGACGGCGGGAGCCGCTGCGACACCACCTACTTCCAAGCGCGGCTCGCAGACTTCCAGGCCTTCGACGAGCCGCTGGTGTACACGCCGGGCGACAACGAGTGGACGGACTGCCACCGGGCTTCGAACGGCGCCTTTCTTCCCACAGAGCGTCTTGACACGATTCGGCAGCTCTTCTTCGCCGAGCCCGGACAGACGCTCGGCCGGCAGCGCCGAACCGTCAGGTACCAGTCCGAGGCCTTCCCTGAGAACGTTCGCTGGAATGAGGCGCGCGTGACCTTCGGCACCGTGCACGTCGTCGGCTCCAACGACGATCAGCTCCCGTGGTTCGGCGACCGAAAGGATCCCGTGACCGGGCAGCCGTCGCCCGAGACGCGCGCAGAGCGGGCCGAGCGCTCACGCGAGTACACCAAGCGGGAGTCCGCCGCCGTTGAATGGATCGACTCCATCTTCGACGCCGCCGAGCGGCGCGGCGCGAGGGGCGTGGCGATCGGCATGCAAGCCGACATGTGGGATGCCAGCGCGCCTCCGGCGGCGCTCACCGCGTTCGAGCCGATAAAGGCGATCCTCGCCGATCGCGCCGAGTCGTTCGGGCGCCCGGTCCTCCTTCTCGAAGGTGACTCGCACAAGTTCCTCGTCGAGACCCCGGAGGGCATGCCTGCGAATCTGAAGCGCGTCGTGGTGCAGGGCTCCAGCAGCACGCCGCGGGAGTGGCTGCGCCTCCACGTCGATCCGAAGTCAGAGCAGGTGTTCTCCTGCGAGAACGTGGCCTACCGGACGGGAGCGGTGAGCGCCTGTCCGGCGCCGCTCGCTCCCTGAGGCGGAGCGGTCGGCGCCGAGCGACGGGCAGCACCATGCCCGTCGCTCACGCCGTCGGAGGGAGATCGGCCTGCGTGGACGTCGTCCGTATCAACCAGCAACGGTCGCGATCGATGCGGTGGGCTTGCCGCCCAGTGCTACTTCGAGTGCCCTGATGCCCCGCGAACGGCGACGGTCATCCGAACGAGCGCGCACAGCCGGCCGTCGTCGTCGGTGATGTCGACCTCCCAGACGTGAGTGGTCCGCCCCTTGTGGCGTCGCCTGGCGCTCGCGTGGACAGTGCCGCCGACCAGCGGCCGCAGGAAGCTCGTCTGGTTCGACAGTCCCTGGGCCGACTTGCCTTCGTCGCGGACGCCGAGCCAGCTTCCGAGCGAGGCGGTCGATTCCGCGATGGACGCGAAGACACCCCCATGCACCAGGCCGAAGGGCTGCAGGAGGTCGTCCGATACGCGCACCCGGGCTCGGACCTCCTCGGGCGAGGCAAAGAGGATCTCGAGCCCGTAGAGCCGGTCGAAGCCGACGGGCGGGCCGAGCTCGGAAGAGCGGTCCATGCGACCGTACCGTAGTGGGGCAGCTGCACCCGGGCCCGCAGGGCTTCACTACCCTCCGAGCGCGATGGCTCTCGAGTCCCTCGCTCCCGATCAGCGCGCAGTCGTCGAGCTCATCCTCAAACAGGACCGGTCCTACTCAGATCTGGCCGGTCTGCTCGGGATATCCGACGACGCGGTACGGCAGCGGGCCCACGCGGGGGTGGCCGGGCTCGGCACCGACAGCAACCTGAGCGCGCAGGAGCGGGGCCGAATGACCGACTACCTGCTCGGCCAGCTCCCCGAGGACGAGCGCGCGGGAACGGCCGCCCTGCTCTCGAGCTCGCCGACCGCCCGAGCTTGGGCGAACGACGTGGCGCAGGAACTGCGGCCAGTCGCCAGTCGCCCCCTCCCTGAGCTTCCCCCCGTCGAGCCAGCGGACGCCGCGGTCGAGCCTCCGGCGAGGTCCTCCCGGATGGGTGGCGCGATCCTCATCGTCGTCTGCACCGTGCTGCTCGCGTCTCTCGTGGTATGGCTACTGCACCGCGACGACGGAACGGGATCGGCTTCGAGCGCGGCGCCCACCGCCACCGCCACCGCCTCGCCCCAATCGCTGGCCGAGATCCCGCTGCGCGCCGTCGGCGACTCAAAGGCCGAGGGGCTCATGCAGGTCAATGCCAACCAGGCCGGGCAGGTCGGCATCGTCGTGGTTGCGCGTGACGTCGCGCCGAGCGGGCGGGGCGAGGCCTATGCCGTCTGGTTGACCGACGCACGCCGGAAGGCCTTCCGGATCGGCTTTGAAGCCAAGGACGGCGGCGCTCGGGGAGCGCCGGCCGGCACGCTGGCCTTCTCGGGCCCGTCACCGGACATCGATCCGGCGAAGTTCACCCGAGCCCTCACCCGCTACGACCGTTTGGTGGTCAGCCTCGAGACCACCGACAAGGGGGCGGAGCCCGCCGCGGTGATCCTGCGCGGGTCGTTGAGGCGGCTACAGGGCGGCGACTAGGCTGCCGCTCAGAGCAGGAGCTTGCCCGGGTTCATGATCCCCATCGGATCGCATTGCGCTTTGACGGCGCGCAGCATGTCGATTCCGAGCGTACCGACCTCGCCGGGGAGGTAGGACGCGTGATCGCGGCCGATCGCGTGATGATGGGTGATCGTGCCGCCGGCGTCCATGATTGCCCGTGAGGCGGCTTCCTTGGCCCGGAGCCACTGCGTGACGGGTTCGGAGGTGTCCTGGCGGGCGAGAACGGTGAAGTAGAGTGACGCTCCTGAAGCGTAGAGGTGCGACACGTGGCACGCCACGAGACATCGGGTGTCCAGCGCTGATCGCAATGCATGGCCGACCAGGCGGTGAAGGCGCTCGAGGTTTGACCAGGTCGTGGCGGTCTCGAGCGTCTCGACGAGCACTCCCCGGTCGAGGAGATGGTCGCGCAGATACGGCGCGCCGTAGCGCCCAGCACGCCAGGCCTCGCCCGGGGCGCGACCGACGTAGCGGCCTCGGGCCGCCCGCAGGCGGCGTGCCGCCGAGGCTCGGCGACGCCCGATCCCCTGTGGCGCGTCCTCCCAGCCCACGATCAGCAGGCAGCCCTCTCGGGCGCCGCGAGCCCGCAGGAAGGAGACGCCCGAGCGGGCCTTGAGCGAGCCCGTCCCGGCGAGCGCGAGCGACATCCCCGTCTCGGTCTCGTCCGAGAGCCGAGCGACATCGGGAGCGATGCCGCTCTGAGCCAGGTCGCAGAGCACGTCGGCCCCCGCGGCAAACGATTCGAGCACCCAGCCCTCGTAGCGGCGCGCCTCGCTGACCGGTCGGACCTCGAGCGTTAGCTCGGTCAGGACCCCGAGCGTGCCCTCCGAGCCCGTGAGCAGCTCACGCAGCGACGGGCCGGCAGCACTCGCGGGCACCGGCAGGGTCGAGACCTCACCCGCGGGGGTGGCGCAGCGCAGAGCCACCACGTTCTCGTCGATACGTCCGAAGCCGGTGGAGGCCTGGCCGGAGGAGCGGGTGGCCACGCAGCCCCCGACCGTTGCCCACTCATAGCTCTGCGGATGGTGGCCGAGAGCGTAGCCGCGGGCGCCCAGGACCCGGTCGGCTTCGGGCAGCCGCACGCCGGGATCAAAGCACGCGGTCCGCGAGCGCTCGTCAAGCGAGACGACACGATCCAGGCGTGCAAGATCCAGTGTGATCACCCCGTCCGCCGCGCCGCGCCGCGCCGCGACGCCGCCCACGACGCTCGTACCGCCACCGAACGGCACGACGGCCACGCCGTCCGCAGAGCAGGCTTCCAGCACTGCCTGGACCTCTTGAGCGCTGCCGGGCGCGACGACCGCGTCAGGCGCCGTCTCCAGCCTCCCCGACCGCTGGCTGAGCAGGTCGAGGTACGACTTGCCGGCTGCGCGCAGGATCCTCGTGAGGCGGTCATCGCGAACGTGTGCTTCGCCCACTATTCCGGCGATCCGCCTGCGGACGCCGTGGCCCAGCTCACGGGTGGGCAGGATGACGTCTTCGAGCGACGCAGGTCGATTCACCACATCCCCGTCGACGCCGAACGCCGATCGTAGGAAGCCCGCCACCTCCTCGGGAAGCGGCGGGCCGGCCCCCGGCTCACCCCAGCCCCAGAACTTCTGCTCGCGCCGGCCCACTACTGATGATCCTCCGCCAAGCCGGCCGCCAGCCGCCAGACATCGCCGATCTCGGCCCGCAGCTGCCGCGAGCGCCGGGTCACCACCTAGTCGTACACCACGAGCGCGTGGACGTCGAAGGCCTTCAGCTTCGATCGCCCGCCCAGCACGTTGAGCTCGACCAGGAACGCACAACCTACGACGCGGCCACCGATCATCTCCACGAGTTCCGCGAGAGCGCGGGCGGTGCCGCCCGTGGCCAGCAGATCGTCATGGATCAGGACACGCGCCCCATCGGCGATGGCGTCGCGGTGCATCTCGAGGGCGTCGACGCCGTACTCGAGGATGTACTCGGCGGAGACCGTGTCGTGGGGCAGCTTGCCGGGCTTGCGGGCGGGCACGAAGCCGGCACCGAGTTCGCGCGCCAGGGCCGCGCCGAGGATGAAGCCGCGTGCCTCGGCTGCCACCACGAACTCGACGTCACGCTCACGCGCCCAGTCGGCCAAGCCGTTCACGGCGGCGTCGAGGGCCGCGGGATCGAGCAGCAGCGGCGTTATGTCCTTGAAGAGGATCCCAGGAGTGGGGAAATCCGGGATGTCACGGATGTGCGCCCGCAGATCGACCGGGCTCATTTGGCGACCCGGCGCAGGTCACGCACCAGCAGCAGATGCTTGAGGTGGGAGGCGACGGCCGCCAGGTTCTCGAGCGCCTCGATCGCCTCTCGGCGCCGCTCCGGATTGCGGGAGCGCAATGCCGGGGCGAGGATCTGCTGCAGAAGCTGCGACTCGCGGTCAGCCGAGGTACGGAACACCCGCAGGTTGCGCCCAGCCACCCCGTACCGCGCGAGCTCGGCGACGGCACGGATGATCTCGCGCTCCGTCTCGTCGTAGTGACGGACCCCGGCGCGGTTCTGCCCGGCGATGATGCCGTACTCCTCGAGCTCCGCCACGAGCTTGCGCTCGGCACCCGTCTCCTCCACGACGTCGTCGAGCGAGTACAGGGCACCCGATTCGCGGATGGAGAAGGATGCCCGGCGGAGGGTGGCGCCTGCGCGCCCGGCGGGAACCGGAGCGGAGGCCGCAGGCGAGGCGATCTCTGGCTCCGTGCGGCCCGCGGCGAGCTCCTGGCGGATGACGCGGAGCGGCAGGAACTCGTCGCGCTGGAGTCGCAGGATGGTCCGCAGCCTCGACACGTCACCCGCCGAGTAGAGCCGGTAGCCGCCCGGAGTGCGCCGCGGGGCGAGCAGCTTCTGATCCTCGAGGTAGCGGATCTTCGAAATGGAGATGTCCGGGAACTCCGCAGCCAGACCCTTGACGACCGCACCGATCGTCAACGACTTGGGTCCGCTGGTCGGCGGGACCTCGGGAATGGGCGGTCCGTCCGCGGGTACCGCTCCGTCGCCGGAGTCCGACGGCACCGACGAGCCCACTATCGCGCCAGATAAGTCAGCTTGTACTTGCCGACCTGCAGCTCATCGCCATCCTCGAGCCGGTGCGATTCGATGCGCTTCCGGTTCACGTAAGTTCCGTTGAGCGAGCCGGAATCGTCGAGGAACCAACCCCCGTGGCGCTGAACGAGCACGGCGTGGTCGCGGGAGACCGTCACGTCGTCGAGGAAGACGCCGGCGTCCGGCGACCGGCCGACGGTCATGCGGACGCCGGTCAGGGGGAACGACTGGCCGACGCGGCCACCGCCCGACCGGATGATGAGCGCCCCCCCGCCGGCGGCGACCTGGTCGACGTCGACGGGCCGAAGCTCTCCGTCGGCGTCGATCACGTAGGTGGCGGTCGTCGCCTCGTCGCCTGGCGGTTCGCCTCCGGCGAACGCGCCGCAGTTCGCGCAGTACTTGGCTCCCTCGACCAGGACGGCGCCGCATTCAGAGCAGTGGCGAGCCACAGGCTGAGCTCTCGCCGGACTCTCAGGCCTCTTCGGTCGTGCTCTGGGCCCGGCCGGCCAGAATGTCCGTCAACCGCTGCACATCCGCTCCAGAGATGACGTCCTCGCCGCCTTCGTGCTTCTTGCGCAGCCGATTGACGAGCTCCGCACGGAGGATGTCGATCTTGCCGTGAAGGATGCGCCGCCGGTAAGAAACCTCCTGCTCCTCGTCGGTGAGCTGCCCGATGAGGTCCTTGAGCTCCTGGTCTGAAAGCGAGCCCAGGTCGGGGAACGTGTCCATCATGGGAAGTGCGATCCTCTCCTTGCGAAACGGCGCCTGAAGCGGCGGGCGCGAGCATAGCATCGAGGACACCGGGGGATCAACCTGAGCTTGAGGGTGGTGTTCGGAGCGCAAGCTGGGCGCGTGCGTTGAGCAGGTAGCGGGCAGTGGCGGCCAGCATCAACGGGAGCCCGGAGTACAGGCAGCTGAGCGCCACGCGACGGTGGCCGATCATGGCGAAGAACGGTGCCGACATGACAGGCCAGACGCCGGCTCGCCCGAACCAGTTCACCGTCATGTCAAGCCCGCGCCCGAGACCCCAGCGCGCAAGCCAGAGCATGCTCGCTTCGCGAAGGACGAGCATGGCGAGCGCCGTGCGTGGCAGCAGCTTGAAACGCCAGCAGACCGTGACGCCCGAGATGACCAGAAGGCGGTCGACGAGCGGGTCCAGCAGTGTTCCCAGCCGTGAGTACTGTCCGGTCACCCGTGCGGCGATTCCGTCCGCGTAGTCGCTCCACGCGATGACCGCGTACAGGGCCGCAGGCTTTCGCCCACGACCACCGGGTGAGCGAAGGGCCGAGATGAGGAAGGCCGGAATGGCCCCGAGCCGGACGAACCCGATCGCGTTGGGGATCGTCCAGGGATTCAGGGGCTGGCCCGCGAGGGTCTCTGGCGGCGGAGGGCCCGAGCGGTCCAGGCCCGAGAGTCTGCGAAAGGTGAGCCGCGCCCGCTCGGCTCCCGCCTCGGCGCGCTCGCGCGGGGTCTGTCCCGGCGCGAAGGCGCTCGGAAGCGGCTCGCGGCCTACGGGAGCTCCCGCCACAGCCCAACCACGGCTTCGGCCGCACCCTGAAGTGGCAGAGATTGCGATTGGAGGCCGCGGCGAACCTGGACTTCGAGCTCCCCGGCGCTCAGGGTCCGGCGCCCGATCGTGATCCGGAGAGGACAGCCGAGCAGCTCGGCGTCGGCGAACTTCTCGCCCGGACCCGCAGCGTCGCGGTCGTCGAAGAGGACGTCGAGGCCGGCCTCTGAGAGCTCTGAATACAGGCGGTCGGCCAGGGCCCGCTCCTCGGTCCCCGCCTTCCCGAGGCCGACCAGCTCGACGTCGAACGGGGCGAGCGCGCGCGGCCAGGCGATGCCGTGATCGTCAGCTGACTGCTCGACTGCGGCGGCGGCGATCCGCGCCGGGCCGATCCCATAGCACCCCATCCAGACGAGCTGGGGCTTGCCCTGCTCGTCGAGGTAGGACGCGCCGAGCGGCTCGGAGAAGCGGGTGCCGAGCTTGAAGATGTTGCCGACTTCGATCGCGGGCTCGATCCGGACCAGATGCCCGTTCACCGTGTCACCCGACTCGACCGTCCGGACGTCACCCCGGTCGAAGGCGAAGTCGCGCCCGGGCTGCACCCCACGCAGGTGCATGTCGGGGGCGTTGGCTCCACAGATGAACCCGCCCGTCTCTGCGACGGCCTCGTCGAGGAGCACGGGCG
>JACCYI010000150.1 GCA_013696535.1 Solirubrobacterales bacterium | reverse complement strand
CCTCGGCGGCGAGCTGCGGTGTGACGAACCCGTTGCCTCCGACATCCGCCGCGACGGCCGGGCGACCGGAGTCCAGACCCGGGCGGGCGCCCACAGCGCCGACCTCGTGGTCGTCAACGTCGAGCCGCCGCGGTCGCGCGCCGGGCGCGAGCGCTCGCTCTCGGGCTTTGCGCTGATGCTGGGACTCGAGGGGCGGACCCCCGGCCTCGCCCCCCACACCATCACCTTTCCAGCCGACTACGACGCCGAATTCGACGACGTCTTCCGCCACCGGCGACCCGTGCGCGATCCGACGCTCTACGCCAGCGTCTCCTGTGTCACAGATCCGTCCGAGGCGCCGCCCGGCACTGAGAACTGGTTCGTGCTAGCCAACGCGCCGGCGCGCACCGATCTGGACTGGAGCACGTACGGCGAGCACGTCCTGGGGCGCCTCGGGGCCGAGGTCGGGGCTCGCGTCCGGGCACGGGCGGAGCGCAGCCCCGCCGATCTCGAGCGCGAGACTGGCGCTGCCGGGGGCGCGATCTACGGTGATGCGCCCCACGGCCGGCTCGGCACGCTCAAGCGCCCGCCCAACGCTGTGCGCGGCACCAGCGGGCTGTGGCGTGTCGGCGGCACCACCCATCCCGGCGGAGGTCTTCCGCTCGTGATGCTCAGCGGTCAGATCGTGGCCCGGGAGATCGGCCCGGCGTGAGGCGATCAGCGTTGGTCGTCGCGGTACTCGCCCTCGCCGCCTGCGGCGGTGAGAGCAAGCAGCGCGCGGACGACCCCGGTCGGATCCTCACGGAGCAGGTCGGCCGTGGACCGCAGACCGCGTTCATCATCCGACCCGACGTCGAAGGCCCGTTGCCGGTCGTGCTCTTCCTCCACGGCTGGGGCGCGACGCTGCCGCCCAACTACCGGCCATGGCTCGACCACCTCGCCCGCAGGGGCAACGTGGTGATCTACCCGCGCTATCAGGACTCCGTGCTCAGCCCGCCCGACCAGGTGCTGGGCAACCTCATCGCCGGCACCCGCCTCGCCCTGGCCAAGGCCGACGCCCGCCCGCGATCACTGGTGGTCGTGGGTCACTCCGCCGGCGGCGCCCTGTCCGCCGACTACGCCGCGATCGCCGGCCAGGCCGGGCTGCCGGCGCCGCGGGCGATCCTCTCCCTCTACCCGGGCAGGAGCCTGCGCGGGGTCGCGGCGAGCATTCCGGAGGTCGCGCCGGAGGAGATCCCGGCCGCGACCCGCATCGTCGCGCTCGCGGGATCGCGGGATACCGTGGTGGGCACGGCGCCGGCCCAGCGGATCGTCGCCTCTGCAACGCGCGTGCCCCGCGGCCGCCGGAGCTACGTCCTCATCCGTGACCCGGCGGTGGCCGACCACCTCGGGCCCCAGCGGGCCGGCCTCGACAGCCGCCGCGTCTTCTGGGAGCGACTGGACAAGCTGATCGTGCAGGCGCGGGCCGATCGAGGTTAGGCTCCGCGCATGACGGTTTCTCCAGGCCGCTACGGCGCGCGCATCGACGGCGACTTCGTCGTCTTCCTGATCGGTATGCGCATCAACCGGCCACTCAAGCTCCATCGCTGGGTGCCCGTCTTCGTCGCGATGCCGAAGATGATTCGCGAGCTCGAGCAGCGTCCCGACTCGGGGTTCCTCGGCGCCACGCAGGGGCTGATGACCGTCGGGCCGACGCTGATGCAGTACTGGCGCAGCTTCGAGCATCTCGAGCGCTACGCCCGCGACCCCGGCTCCTCGCACTTCCCGGCCTGGAAGGCCTTCAACCAGCAGGTCCGCAGCTCGGGCGACGTCGGTATCTGGCACGAGACCTACCGTGTTCGCAACGGCGAGTACGAGAGCGTCTACGGCAACATGCCCCGGATTGGTCTCGCGATCGCCGGCACGCACATGCCGCTCGGCTCGACGAGCACGGCTGCCCGCCGCCTCGGCACCCGGCCCGACGACCAGGCGCCGGTCCAGGCCTACTGAGCTAGGAGGCCGCTGAAGATCAGACGTGGCGGGCTTTTCAGGGGACTTCTAGGGGGTCGCGCCCGTTCCAGGTGCCCTCGGCGCCGTGGGGCACGAAGCGGGCGAAGAGCTCCTCTGAGTACCAGTTCTCCTCGCGGGTGCGGGCGATCACGTCCCGGTGGTCTCCCCGCCGGTAGGCGAAGCCCTGGACGTCGTCGAGCGAGCGCCAGAGGGAGAAGGTCGCCTGGCGTGCGACGGGCCATTCGCCCACGCCGACCGATTCGAGGAGGCCGGGAGCCTGCGCCAGCGCCGTGGCCGGAGGGAGGATCGAACCGTAGAACGCGCGGAGGCGCCGAAGCCGGATCGTCGCCCGGGTGAGGACGGCGATCTGGCCCTCGGCCCCGGCGGTCGCGCCGGCTCCGTGGAGTGGATTTTCCCCGCCCCAGGAACCATGGGCCCGCAGCGGCTCCAGACGAACCGTGTAGTGCTCGGCGGCCAGCGCTCGCCATCGCGCCGGGATCTCGGAGTCGGCGAGAAATGCGTCCAGCGCCGCCTCGTCGTCCCACACCGCGAACATCGCCCAGCGGCGCAGGTCGGCGCTCAGGGTCATCGTCTGCCCGCGGCCCGTGCCCATGAGCTTCACGAAGCGCAGCCCCGGGGTGCGCCAGAGCACGGGGCGGTCAAGGCCCATGCGCGACAATCCCTCGGGCGCGGTCGCGCGGCTGTAGCGCGTCAGGTGAAAGGAGGCGAGAACGGGCACGTGTTCACTGAGTACGTAGCAGGAGCGGTCGTCGGCTACCTCCTGGGCTCGATTCCCGTCTCGCTCCTGGTCGGGCGCGCCCACGGGATCGACCTGCGTGAGGTCGGGGACGGCAATCCGGGCGCCTGGAACGCACTCGACCACCTGGGTCCGCGCCGTGCCGCGCCGGCCTTCCTCGGTGACGCCGCCAAGGCGCTGGCGGCGGGCTTCGCCGGCCTGGCGATCGGCGGCTACTGGGTGGCGTTCGCCGCCGTGGCCGGGGCGATGGTCGGCCACGCCTTCCCCGTCTTCGCGTCCTTTCGCGGCGGCAAGGCCGTGATGTGCTTCGTCGGCGGGGCCTTCGCGCTCTCCCCGTTCGCCGCGCTGCTCGCACTGGTCCTGTGCGGGGCGGTGACGGCGGGGGCACGGAGCTTCGGATGGGGTGCCCGAGCCGGCGTGTTCGCCTATCCGGCCCTGCAGCTTCCGTTCGATCCCGTCGACCGGGTCGCCGGTACAGGAGCCCTGATGTGCATCATCGGTGCGCTGTTCGCGCTGGCGCGGCTTCGTAGGTCCGGCCGCGCCACGTCCTCGTCTGCCGCAGGCTCGACAGGGTGAGCCGGACCGCCGTGGCCGGGTCGGCCAGCGGTGAGAGCCAGTATGCGAGCCCCCGTCGCGCGTAGGAGCCGCGCAACGCGACGAGCAGGGCCGCCCTCACCGTGAGCAGAACCCAGTCGAGGGCGCGAGCCCGGCCGCTGAGCGCCCGGATGACCGGCAGCGCCATCGCCAGCCAGACGACACCGCCGTCGGCGACCCGCCACGCGGGCGGCTCGACGTCGGCGAGCGCGAGCGACCGCCCCCACTCCCGCCACGCCTCCGTCGCGGAGTCGTGCATCTTGACCTCGATGAGCTCCGATCCGTCACGGAAGGCGACCCGCCAACCTCGCGCGGCGAGCGCGCGAGCGAGGGCTGCATCGTCGGTCATGTGGCCGACCGAGGCCGCGTAGCCGCCCGCCGCCAGGAACGGGACCCGGCGAACGGCCGTGCACTGCCCGTTGGAGAGGATGCGTGGTGGAGCCTCGACGTCCGAAGGCCCGTAGCGGAAGATCAGCGAGGCGAGCATCGAGGGGTGCAGGAAGCGCTCGCCCGCCGAGTCGCACACGAACCGCGTGCCCGCGGTGACCAGATCCGCATCCTCGAGCGCCGCGGCGAGTGCCCGGGCCAGGCCCGGCTTGGGGCGCGTGTCGGCGTCGACGCACACCACGACATCGCCCGTTGACGCCTCGAGCCCCTGCTGCAAGGCCCAGGGCTTTCCGATCCAGCCCGGGGGCGGATCCTCGCCGGCCAGGACCTTGGCCCCGGCGGAACGCGCCACCGCCGCGGTGCCGTCGTCGGAGCGGTCATCGACGACGAGCACCTCGGTCACGTCCACATCGTCCGCCAACCCCGCCAGGCAGGGCCCGATCCGCCCGGCCTCGTTGCGGGCGGGTACCACCACGCTGACCCGCCCGGACGGCGGGGAGGCGGCCCCGAGGGCCTCGAGACGGTTGCGACCGCGGGCCAGGCGGGTCAGGACGGTGATAGCGGCGACAGCCTGCAGCACACGGAGCATCGCCACAGCCTCGCACGCGCGTGAGCTACCCTCCAGCGAACACGCGCGTTCCGACGAGAAGACCTGGAGACCTCCCTTGGACTTGAACGACACCCCGGAGCTCGCGGAATACCGCGTCCGGGTCCGGCAGTGGCTCGAAGTCCACACGGTCGACGCGCCCGAGAACCAGCAGCACGAGACCCCGGACGTCATCGTGGCCCGGCGGGCGTGGCAGGCAGAGCTCACCAAGGGCGGATTGAACGGCATCACGTGGCCGGCCGACTACGGCGGACAAGGCCTCGGTCCGCTTCACCAGGTCGTCGCCAACCAGGAGATCGGTCGCGCCGGCGTCCCCGGGATCCTCGACATCATCGGCGTGGGGATGCTGGGGCCGACGATCATCGCCCACGGCTCCGAGGAGCAGAAGCACCGCTACCTCGGCCCCATGCTGACCGCCGACGAAGTGTGGTGCCAAATGTTCTCAGAGCCGGCCGCAGGCTCCGATCTGGCCGGCATCCAGACCCGCGCCCGGCAGGCCGAGGACGGCTCATGGTCGCTCAGCGGGCAGAAGGTGTGGACCACGAACGCCCAGTTCGCCGCCTTCGGACTGCTCCTCGCGCGGACTGATCCGGACGTCCCCAAGCACAAGGGCCTGACGATGTTCATCGTCCCCATGGACGCCGAGGGCGTCACGGTGCGTCCGCTTCGCCAGATCTCCGGGGACGCCCACTTCAACGAGGTCTTCCTCGACGACGTGGTCCTCGAGCCGGGCTCCGAAGTCGGCGCGATCGACGGCGGCTGGGGCGTCGCGCTCACCACGCTGCTCTTCGAGCGCGTGACCATCGGCCTCGGCGGCGAGGGCTTCGGTTGGCGGGCGGATCGCTTCGCCCACGCACTGCTCGCCGACCCGGAGGCGGCGAACGACCCGGAGGTCCGTCACCGCTTCGGCGAGATCGCAGCCGACTTCCTGGCGCTGAGGTTCACGGGCTACCGGATGCTCTCGGTGCTCCTGCGCGGCGGCCTCCCGGGTCCTGAGGGCGGCCTGGCGAAGGTCACCACCATCAAGGCCGCCGTCGAGGCGGGCGAACTCATCGCCGACACGCTCGGCCCGGACGCCCTCGACGAGGACGGATGGGGCCAGCTCGTCTCCGACATGCCCGGGCTGAAGTCCGCCGGCGGCACAGAGGAGATCCTGCGCAACCTGGTCGGTGAGCGCGTGCTCGGCCTGCCTCCCGAGCCGCGGCTCGACAAGGGCGTGGCCTTCTCGGAGCTGCGGGCGAAGGAGAAGGAGGCGCTCGCGTCATGAACTTCGCGTTGAGCGATGAGCAGGAGTTCCTGCGCGAAGCTGCACGTGGCGCACTTTCGCGCTTCAAGACCGTCGAGGAGGCTCGCGGCGCGCTCGAAGGACACTCGCCCACCGACCTGTGGCCGACCGCCGTGCAGGCCGGCTGGCTGGGCCTGCTCGTCCGCGAGGAGCACGGCGGCGCCGGCCTGGACCCGATGGACGCCATGCTCGTCTTCGAGGAGCTGGGCCGGGTGCTGACGAGCGTTCCGCTCCTCGGTCACGTCGCGGCCTCGTTCCTGCTCGACGCGGGCGCGAGCGCCGACGACGTAGCCCCCTTTGCGTCCGGCGACCGGCGCGCCTGCCTGGTGGCCGCCCAGCCGCCCTCGGACATCGAGCCCGGGTGGACCGTCGAGCCGCGCAAGGGGCTGCGCCGACTGTCGGCACCCGAGATTGGACCGGACGGCGCAGTGACCGGCTC
>JACCYI010000241.1 GCA_013696535.1 Solirubrobacterales bacterium | reverse complement strand
GCGGGGGGACCGCGGGACCAGCGCCGGGTTGCGCGGGCGCCTCGGCGGCGCCGGCCGCCCCGGAATTCTGCGCGTAGTGCATCTGAAGGCGACTCAAGCCGTCGCGGATCGGGCCGAGCTGTGCACGGTGACGGGGCTCGACGAGGGCCATGAGCGCCCGGGTGGCCTCGATCCCGAGCCGCATCTGCTCCCAGTCCGGCGCCGGACCCTCGCCGGGTGGAGCCGTGAGCCCGCCCTTGCGGGCCGCCAGATTGATGAGCGAGACGATGGTCTGCAGAAGCACGTCGTCGACCGTGATCTTCTCCATCTCGGCTTCGAGGGCCTGCAGTTCCTCCTCGGTGTACTCGGGGGGCTGGCTCATGTGATCTCCTCGGTTGCGAACGTCGTCCTGGTTTCCTCGACGCACTCGGCGTACACCTCTGCGGGAGTTGCGCCCGAGTCGATGAGCCGCCGCTGGCGCTGGGCGCCGTTGAGCGCGGGCAGCGTGACCGCAGCGCCGCTCCAAGCGGACAGCCGCTCCACGACCTCAGCCGCCTCGAACTCGACGATCTCCGGGGCCCCGAGGTCGAGCAGCCGACCGTCGAGCCCGTGGCGGACGGCCCGCCAGACGTTCTCCTCGATCAGCCGGCCGGGCAGATCGGGCGGCGTCTCACCGGCGTCGACCTCCCGCGCGGCCTGGCGGACGCACGCCGCGATCAGCTCGATCAGGGCGTCGGCTTCGGGGCTCGTCATCTGCACGTCGCAGATCCGGACCTCGACCGTGCCGAAATCGTGATGCGGACGCACGGACCACCAGAGCTGGGTGAACTCCACGATCGAGTTCGTGCGCACGAGCATGTCCACGTAGCGCTCCCATGCGTCCCAGCTTCCGAAGACGTCCGGGATCCCGCAGCGAGGGAACGACTTCGTGAAGGTCTGCGTCCGCGCGGAGTGCAGGCCCGAGTCACGGCCGTCGACGAACGGCGAGTTGGCGCTGACCGCGAGCAGCAGAGGAAGGACGGGGCGAAGGCGGTCGCAGACGCGTACCGCCCGGTCAGAGCCCTGGACACCGACGTGGACGTGCAGGGAGAAGGTGTTGTTGCGGCGGGCGACGTACTGCAGCCCCTCCTCCACGCGCCTGTAGTGCTCCGTGGCGATGATGTGCTGCTCGCGGTAGTCCGAGAGGGGGTGAGTGCCGGTGGCACCCAGGGTGACCTCGTGCTCGCGGCTCAAGTCGAAGATCGCGCGCCGCCGTTCCCGCTGGCGACGCAGCGCGTCGGCGACGTCTTCACCCCGACCCGAGACGAGCTCGAGCTCGGACGAGATGAGCTCGCCGGCGATGGCGCCGGCCAGCACGGGGTGCTGGGCGCCCGCGTCGCGCAGCTCCTCAAACGCCGGGACCAGCGCGAGAGTCTCGGGATCGAGCAGAGCGAACTCCTCCTCGATGCCGACGGTCCCGTCGGCGGAGCGCTCGAACGTCTCGCGCGCGGCGGCCAGGTCGATCATCGGCGTGGGCAGGGCCTACGTGAGGTAGAAGTACAGCGCGTACAACAGGTCCACCGCCGGGCTCGAAGTGTGCACCGTGACCTCCGGCGGGACCTGCAGAAGCGCTTCGGAGTAGTTGAAGATGATCTTGACGCCCGCGTCGACCAGCGTCTCGGCCAGCGGCTGAGCGGCCTGGGTGGGCACCGCGAGCACGCCGACGACGATGTCCTCCTCCTCGACCACCGCCTTGAGCTCGTCGTTGTGGCGCACGATCTGGGTGCCGACCCGCTGACCGACCTTGGCCGGATCGGTGTCGAAGATGGCCACCACGCGGAAGCCGTGGTCGGCGAAGATGTCCGACGAGGCGATGGCCTGGCCCAGATGACCCGCGCCGAACAACGCGATGTTGTGCTGGCCGCTCGTCCGCAGGATCTTGCGAATCTGCGAGACCAGCGAGTCCACGTTGTAGCCCACGCCGCGCTTGCCGAACTTCCCGAACCCCGAGAGGTCGCGGCGGATCTGCGTCGAGTTGACGTGCGTGTACTCGCTCAGCTCCTGGGAGGAGATCGTCTCCTTGCCCATCTTGCGTGCCTGCGTGAGAACCTGGAGGTACCGCGAGAGGCGAGCGGCCACGCCGAGCGACAGCCGATCCGCGAACACCTCGGACCCGCCAGGAGGCACCTCGCCTTCACCCGTGCGGGTCGCGACATCGCCGGAGCTCATCAGAGGGGTCACTCTAGACCTTTAGGTCTTTGAGCCGTGCTTCGAGCACCGCCTCGTCGACGTGGAACTCGAAGAGCTCTTCCCCGTCGAGACAGACCACGGGGATGCGGACGAGGTAGCGGACATGCAGGGCGTCGTCGAGCGTGATGTCACGTTCGAGCAGCTCGAATCCGATCCGGAGCCGAACGCGCTCGAGTGCGTCGCGCGCCTCGTCGCACAAGTGGCAGCCTGGGCGGCCGTACAACGTCACCGTCCGCTTCATCTCGTCTTGAACGATGCCGAGCGGCGCTCTGTCGGGTTCGTCTGGCGGGGCGCGCGAGCTCGCACCCGGAAGTGCAGGCTTCCCGCCCCGAGCCGGGTGAGGTTGCGGCGCGGAAGGGTGTAGGCGTACTCGGCGGGAAGCAACTCGCGGGCGCCGTTGGCCGGGGTGAGGCGTCGGGCCAGCGCGCCGTCCGCACGGAGGAGCTCGAGCTCGAGTCGCTCGACCGGCTGGAAGGCGGTCCCCTGTCCGAGCGGATCGCCGCGGTCGAAGGCGCCGAGGGTGAAGCGGACGCCAAAGACGCGACCCCGCCTGCGGGTCAGGGTGACCGGACCAACGCCAACCGGCGGTGGGAGTTCCACGGCAACCGCGCCGCTGCGGGCGGCGCTGGGTCCCACCGTTGGCCCTTCGCCCGTCTCGGCGGCCGTCGTCAGCGCCGCCTTGAGTTGCGCGGGGGTGGCTTCAGGTCGCGCGCGGGCGAGGCGCGCTGCCTCAGCCGCCACGAGCGCGGCGGCCACGGCGGTGCCGCCCGCGATGACCGGTTGCCCGGCGGTGTCGATGGTGCGCGCCGCCCCTGCGGCGGCCAGGTCGGGCTTCGGCGTCCCGTCAAGCGCCGGACCGCGTGAGGAGAACGGTGAAAGGACCCGCTCGGTGCGACGGGGCCGCTCAGGCCGCCGCGGGCGCCCCACCTCAATCCGGCGGCCGGCTTGGAGCTCGAGAACGGCCTTTGCCGTCGGACCGGTGACTCCCAGCACGGGCC
>JACCYI010000087.1 GCA_013696535.1 Solirubrobacterales bacterium | reverse complement strand
GCCAGGGCCTCCCTCGCGGCAGCCGGAAAGCCGAGTCGCTCCGTGCGGCTCATTCGGTCGCCGCCAGGATCTCAGCCAGGTGGACCGTCCTGGTCCCGGTCCGCAGGCGGGCGAGCCCGCCTCCGATGTGCATGAGGCAGGAGTTGTCGGCAGCCGCGCAGACCTCGGCCCGGGTGTCGAGCACGTGGCGGATCTTGTCGGCGAGCATGGCGGTGGAGACATCAGGGTTCTTGACCGCGAAGGTCCCGCCGAAGCCGCAGCACTCCCGGGACTCCTCGAGTTCCACCAGATCGATCCCGCGAACCGCGCGCAGCAGCTGCAGCGGCTTGTCGCCGACGCGGAGCAAGCGCAGCGAATGGCAGGTCGGGTGATAGGTCACCCGGTGCGGGTAATAGGCACCAACGTCCTCGACTTCGAGCTTGTCCACGAGTAGCTCTGAGAGCTCGAAGACCCGCGAGCCGAGCGCGGCGACCTCATTCGCCAGCGCGTCGTCGCCGGCCTGCTCAGCCACTCGCGGATAGGCGTCGCGGACCATCCCGGCGCATGAGCCCGAGGGGCAGACGATGATCTCCTCGTCGGCGAAAACCCGCACGAACCGGCGCACGAGCGCCGCCGCCTCGTCTGAATAGCCCGTGTTGAAGTGCATCTGCCCGCAGCACGTCTGCTCCTCGGGGAAGGTCACCTCGTGGCCCAGGCGCTCGAGCAGTTCGACCGTGGCCTGACCGGTGTGGGGGAACAGGGTGTCGTTGAAGCACGTGATGAAGAGGGAGATGCGCATCCAGTCTGCCGCTAAGCCTATGCCTCGGTCAAGCCGGCAGACCACAACCCGTCGCGATCGGGCATGATTCCGTCCGCAGACGGGGAAAGACTCAGGGGACTTCGGACCGGGACTCGGGACCGGCCGGGCAATCGCACGCGGAGGGGGATCCATGTACCAGCAGGTCTATGACCCGGTGAGCAACTCACTCGGGCTGTCGTCGATCTTCGCGGCTCTACCGCTGCTGACCCTCTTCATCCTGCTCGGAGGCCTCAAGTTCAAGGCCCAATGGGCCGCGTTGATCTCGCTCGCAGTGGCCCTTGGGGTGGCGATCATCGTCTACGGCGAGCCCGTCGGCCAGGCGTTCGATTCCGCCCTGCTCGGCGCCACCTTCGGCTTCTTCCCGATCATGTGGATCGTCATCAACGCGATCTGGATCTACAACATGACCGTGGCCAGCGGCCACTTCCAGGTCCTCCGCCGGTCCTTCGCGACCATCTCCGATGACCAGCGCGTCCAGGCCGTCATCATCGCCTTCTGCTTCGGGGCGCTGCTCGAGGCGCTCGCCGGGTTCGGGACCCCGGTGGCCATCACCGCGGTGATGCTCATCGGCCTCGGCTTCACGCCGATCAAGGCGGCGTCGGTCGCGCTCGTGGCCAACACTGCGCCCGTGGCGTTCGGCGCGATCGCCATCCCGATCATCACCCTGGCCGAGATCACGGGCCTGCCAAAGGAGGACCTGGGCGCCATGGTCGGCCGGCAGACGCCGTTGATCGCCGTCTTCGTGCCGCTGATCCTCGTCGGCGTGGTCGACGGGATACGCGGTCTGCGCCAGGCATGGCCGGCGGCGCTCGCCGGTGGCCTGACCTTCGCGGTCGCCCAGTTCCTGTGCTCGAACTACATCTCCGTGGAGCTGACGGACATCGTCGCGTCGCTGCTCGGGGCGGGCGCGATCGTGCTGCTCCTGCGCTTCTGGCGTCCGTCGGAGCCCTTGGTCGGCGAGGTTCCCGCGGGCGCGGGCGGCCCCCAGCCCGCCATGGCCGGTGCCGCGACGTCGGATCCGGCGTTCGAGTCCGAGGTCCGAGGTCGCAACGGCAAGGACACACTCGGGGAGGTCTTCCGCGCCTACGCTCCCTACCTCATCGTCATCGTGATCTTCGGGCTCGCGCAGCTCGGGCCGATCAAGGACGCGCTCGCGAGTGCCACCAAGACGTTCACCTGGCCCGGGCTTGACGTCCGGAACTCCAAGGGGGAGGCGCTCGCGTCCGCCACCTTCAACTTCAACTGGCTGGCCGCCGCGGGAACGCTCCTGCTGCTCTGCGGGCTGCTGACGATGCTCGTGCTGAGAATGAGCCCCGGGCGAGCGCTGAAGGCCTACCTCGCCACGCTGGACCAGCTCAAGTGGGCGATCGTGACCGTGATGTCGGTGCTCGCCCTCGCCTACGTCATGAACCAGTCCGGCCAGACCACCACCATCGGCCTGTGGCTGGCCGGGGCGGGCGGCATCTTCGCCTTCCTGGCCGGCATCATCGGGTGGCTCGGCGTCGCGGTGACCGGGTCAGACACCTCCTCGAACTCGCTGTTCGGTGCTCTGCAGGTGGCAGCGGCAAAGGAATCCGGCCTCTCGCCGACCCTGATGGCGGCGGCCAACTCCTCCGGTGGCGTTATGGGCAAGATGATCTCCCCGCAGAACCTTGCCATCGGCGCCGCCGCGGTCGGCATGGCCGGTCAGGAGGGCGAGCTGTTCCGTCGCGTGGTGGGCTGGAGCCTGTTGCTCCTGCTGATCATGTGCTGCCTCGTCTACCTGCAGTCCACGGACATCCTGGGTTGGATGGTGGTGGGCGGAAACCCACAGTGAATCGATGACGAAGGGACCCGACCATGGCCATTGAGACGCAAGGCGTCGAGATCCGGCACCCGGGCTCCCGGGCGCCGGATCGGTCCGAGGAGATCCTCACCGCGGGGGCCGTGGAGTTCCTGGCCCTCCTGCACCGGACCTTCAACGGCGAGCGCAACCGGCTGCTCGAGCTCCGTGCCAAGCGGCAGGCGGAGCTCGACGGGGGCGCGTCGCTCGACTTCCTGCCCGAGACCGCCGGCGTGCGCTCGGGGGACTGGACCGTCGTGGAGCCCGCCGCGAGCCTCTCGAACCGGCGTGTTGAGATCACGGGCCCGACCACTGCGAAGATGGTGATCAACGCGCTCAACTCCGGCGCGCCGGGTTTCATGGCCGACTTCGAGGATTCCAACTCGCCCTATTGGGCGAACATGGTCGGGGGCCAGGTGAACCTCGCCGACGCGGTCAGGCACCGTCTCGAGTTCGACTCGCCCGAAGGCAAGTCCTATCGCCTCGAGGAGAAGGTGGCGACGCTGCTCGTCCGCCCCCGCGGGTGGCACCTCCCCGAGCGCCACATCGTCATCGACGACAAGCCCATGTCCGGATCGCTGATGGACTTCGGGTTGTACTTCTTCCACAACGCACAGGAGCTGCTCGATCGTGGGTCGGGGCCGTTCTTCTACCTGCCCAAGATGCAGTCGCACCGCGAGGCGCGGCTGTGGAACGACGTCTTCGACCTCTCCGAGGACACCCTCGGGATACCCCGCAGCTCGATCCGGGCGACCGTGCTGATCGAGACCATCCCTGCGGCGTTCGAGATGGACGAGATCCTCTATGAGCTGCGCGAGCACTCCGGCGGCTTGAACGCCGGGCGCTGGGACTACATCTTCTCCGCGATCAAGTCCCTGCGCACCCACGACTTCGTGCTGCCGGATCGCACGGAAGTGAGCATGACCGTGCCCTTCATGCGCGCGTACACCGAGCTGCTGGTCGCCACCTGCCACAAGCGCGGCGCGTTCGCGATGGGCGGCATGTCCGCGTTCCTGCCCTCTAAGACCGACGAGGAGGTCAACCGGGCGTCGCACGAGAAGGTGCGCGAGGACAAGAAGCGCGAAGCCGACGCCGGCTTTGACGGCACCTGGGTCGCGCATCCGGCGTTCGTGGCGCCCGCGCTCGAGCAGTTCGACGCGACGCTCGGCGACAGGCCGCACCAGATCGACAAGCTGCGGCCCGATGTGTCCGTGTCAGCTTCCGATCTCCTCGCGATGGGCGAGACACCGGGCGAGATCACCGAGACAGGCCTCCGGGCGAACGTCAACATCGGCATCCAGTACATCTCCGCCTGGCTGCGCGGGAACGGCGCGGCGGGGATCTACGGGCTCATGGAAGACGCCGCCACCGCCGAGATCTCCCGCTCCCAGGTCTGGCAGTGGATCCGCAACGACGCGAAGCTCGCGGACACCGGGGAGCCGATCACTCGCGAGCTCGTCCAGCGGCTCGAGGACGAGGAGCTCGCGAAGATCCGGGCGGAGATCGGCGATGACGAGTGGTTCGATCGCGAGGGCCGCCCCGAACTCGCGAAGCGGCTCTTCGAGCAGGTGGCCCTCGCCGACGAATTCGTCGACTTCCTCACGCTGCCGGCCTATGAGGAGCTGCTGCAGATCGAGACGGCTCCGGCGGCCTAGGAGGGCTCGGCAGCGAGGTGTGGCTGCCCGCACCGTGGTTCACCGGGCAGCCGCTCGGCGGATCGGGTGGCTGAGCGCAAGACTTCGGGAGCATGCGCCCCCGCCGTCGTCTGGCCATCGTCGCCGTCGCCATTGCGGCGGCGCTCTCGCTGCTACTCGGTCTTGTCGTGATGTTCGGCGGCGTGGGCTCTGCGCTGGCCAGCACCGAACGCGACACGACGGTGATCCGCAAGCCGGCCCGGCGGGTCGTCATCGCGGTGGGCAGCGGCGATGTGACGGTCTTCGCCACGGGAACGAAGCGGGAGATCCGGGTATCGCGCGAGAGCAAGCGCTTCCTCGTCGGCCCGAGGATCACCGAGACCGTTCGGGGCGGGGTCGTTCGTCTTAAGAGCGACTGCCCGCTCCCGCTGCCCGGACCCTGCCAGACGAGCTATCGCGTCGAAGTGCCGCGTGGCGTCTCGTTGATGGCCAAGTCCACTGCGGGCAACGTCCGCGTGGAGGGCATCCGCGGGCCGATCCGTGCGGAGTCGACAGCGGGGAACGTCGACGTGAGCGGCGGCCGCTCGCGGAGCGTCCAAGCACGCTCGACCGCCGGCAACGTCGCTGTCCGTCTGCGCTCGAGGCCCGATCGGATCACCGCGAAGTCGACCGCCGGCAACGTCGACGTACAGGTGCCACACGGCACCTACTCGATCGAGGCAGCCACCACTGCAGGGGATCAGAGCGTGACCGGACTCGTCGACGACCCCGACGCCAGGCGACGCATCATGGCGAAGACCACCGCGGGCAATGCCGCGGTGCGAGCCCGCTGATAGCGCCCGTCGGGGGGGCGGCGGCTGGAACGGGGCCTGCTCGCGCCCGGGCCTCAGGCGCTACAGGGATCGACCTGAGAGCCGATGAAACTCACATGAGCCGTGCGCCCGCGAGTCGTGGGAACGGCTGGGGGAACGGCGCGCTCGCCGCTCTGTGCCGGCCCAGCTCGCCCACTTCGGCCTCCTTCGCCGTGGATGCCGCGCGGGGAAGCGCCAAGACCTCGCGACCCGCGCCCGCCAACCCCGCGTCGAGCTGGACCTTCGGCGAGCGGCAGGCTCTGCTGGCGTACGTCGAGTCCCCCACGCATCCGATAGCCGTCACCTACATGAGCGCGTGCATGGAGGCGAAGACCGGACGGCGCACCTCGGAGCTGGCCGAGCCCGACCGCTACTGGGATCTCGTGCACCCCCAAGATGTGGCCATGGTTCGTGCCGAGCACGACGAGGCTGCCACCGGCCGTCGCCTGCTCTCCCTCGAGTATCGCCTGCTCGCCCAGGATGGGACCGTCGCGTATGTCCGGGACGAAGCGCGAAGCGTGCCCACGGGTGACCCGGAGCGCTTCGCGCTCGAGGGGTACTGCCTCGACATCACCGCGCACCGGCGGATCGAGGAGGACCTCCGGGCCGGCGAGGAGCGGTTCCGGACGCTGGTGGCGAACATTCCCGGAGTCGTCTATCGCTGCGGGTGCGACTGGCTCTGGACCATGCAGTTCATGAGCGACTCCATCCAGGAGCTCTCGGGCTATCCCGCGACCGACTTCCTCGCCAATCGCGTGCGCACGTACGGCTCCATCATCCACCCGGAGGACCGCAGCTATGTCTTCGAGGCCATCGACGAGGCGCTCGCCGAGGGATCGGCCTACGAGATGCACTACCGCATCCTGCACGCCGACGGCGGCGCGCGCTGGATCGCCGAGCAGGGCACCGCAGTCCTCGGGCCCGACGGTGAGCGACTCTGGCTCGACGGCGTCATCTTCGACATCACCGAGCGCCGGCTGGCCGAGGGAGCGCGTGATCGGGCCGAGAAGGAGCTCAAGCGCCAGGCGCAGGTCAATCGGCATCAGGCGCTGCACGATTCGCTGACGGGCCTGCCGAACCGAACGCTGTTCCACGACCGCCTCCGGCTTGCGCTCGCCGAGGCCGCGCACACCGGGGGGCAGCTCGCGGTGCTCATGATGGACCTCGACCGCTTCAAGGAGATCAACGACACCCTGGGCCACGCGAGCGGCGACTGCTTCCTGCAGGAGGTGGGGCGGCGAGTGCTCGCGGTCCTCAGGCCGGGGGACTCGATCGCGCGCCTCGGTGGCGACGAGTTCGGGCTCCTGGTCCCCGGGGCGTCCGTCGCCTCCGCGGTCGCGCTCGTGGGGCGCATCCGCGACGCCGTCGGCCGGCCGTGCGCGCTCGACGACCTGACGGTGAGTGTCGATGCGAGCCTCGGCGTCGCCTTCTTCCCCGACCACGGGACGGACGCCGACCAGCTCCTCCGTCGAGCGGACGTCGCCTTGTACGCCGCCAAGGAGGCCGACTCGGGCTCCTCGATCTATCGCGTCGACGATGACCGTCACGAGCCGATGCGCCTCTCGCTGGTCAGCGAGCTGCGTCGTGCGATCGACGAGGGAGAGCTCGAGCTCCACTACCAGCCCAAGGTCGAGCTGCGCAACGGGCAGGTCGTCGGCGTCGAGGCGCTCGTTCGGTGGCGTCACCCTGAGCGGGGTCTCGTCCTGCCCGACGACTTCATCCCCCTCGCGCAGAGCAGCGGCCTGATCAAGCCGCTGACCCTCTCCGTGATCGACGAGGCCCTCCGGCAATGTCAGGCGTGGTGCGCAGAAGGTCACGCCCTGCCGATCGCCGTCAACGTCTCGCCGCGAAGCCTGATCGACCTCGACTTCCCCGACGACGTGATCGGCCTGCTGGCGAAGTGGGACGTGGCGCCGTTCATGCTCGAGCTCGAGCTCACCGAGAGCGCCATGGTCGCCGACCCGATCGGGGCCGCAGCGGTCCTCCAGCGCCTCAGCGACATCGGGATGCGCCTGGCCGTGGACGACTTCGGCACGGGCTACTCCTCGCTGGCCTACCTGACGCGGCTGCCGATCGACGAGATCAAGATCGACCGGTCCTTCGTCAAGAGCATGAGCCATTCGCCCAACGACGCCGTCATCGTGCGATCGACCATCGATCTCGGCCGGAACCTCGGACTCGAGGTCGTGGCCGAAGGGGTCGAGGACCTCGAGACGTGGATGGCGCTCGCAGAGCTCGGCTGCGACGTCGCACAGGGGTACTACATGAGCCGGCCCATGCCGGCCGTCGAGCTGACGGGGTGGCTGGGGGAGCTTCCGGCGCCGTCTCAGCCGCCGCGGTGGGGGTCCCAGCCCGCCGGTGGGCCGCGATGATCAGCGCCTTGTCTCAGTGCTCGGTTCACTTGCCGGCGACGTCCGCCGGTGCCGGTCTGCGCTAGGCCCGCGTGAAGCGCCGGCCGTCGACCGGGGAGGCGTCCTCGTCGAGCGCGATGCGGTCGCGCTCGGGAACCACGTCGAGCTTGAGGGCCTGCTCCATCTGATCCTCCTCGGCGCGCTGCTGCTCCGCTTCGAGCTTGGCGAGCCGCTCGGGCGTGAGCTCCCCGGCGTTCTCCTCCTCGATGCGCTGCAGCCACTGCGCTCCCGCGGCCTGCTCGTGCGCGTCGACCTCGATGCGCTTCGTGCTCGTGTACTTGTCGATCTCCGCGAACAGCGCGTCGACGAGCTGCTCCTGGGGCACCTTCTTGAGGGCCTTGCCGCGCGAGAAGATCAGCCCCTCGTTCTTTGCGCCGGTGATCCCGAAGTCCGCGTGCGACGCCTCGCCGATGCCGTTGACGGCGCAACCGAGGACGGCGACCTCCACCGGATCGGAGTAGGCCTCGAGCCGCCGCTCGATATCGGCCACCACGGTGTCCATGTCGAACTGCAGGCGCCCGCAAGTCGGACAGGCGATGAGCACGGGGCCGCGCTCGCGCAGCTTGAGGGCCTTCAAGATCTCCCACGCCACCTTGACCTCCTCTTCCGCATGGAAGGTGGAGAGCGAGATGCGGATCGTGTCGCCGATGTCGTCGGCCAGCAGGGTGCCGAGCCCGACGGCGGACTTGAGCGAGCCGGACCACTTCGTTCCGGCCTCCGTGATCCCGAGGTGCAGCGGATAGGGGATGCGCTCGCTCAGCAGCCGGTTCGCCGCGATCGTGTTCGGGACGTTGGTCGACTTGATCGAAACCTTGAAATCCTGGAAGTTCAGGCGCTCCATTAACGCCACGAACTCGACGGCCGCGGCGGTCAGCGCCTCGACCGGGTTCTCCCGCTCGAGCTGGTGCAAGTGCTTGGGCAGCGAGCCGGAGTTCACCCCGATGCGCATCGGCGTGCCGACTGCCCGCGCCCTGTCGGCTACTTCGGCCACCTTGTCAGGGCCACCGATGTTGCAGGGGTTCAGGCGGATGCAGTGAGCCACGACGTCGATCGCCTTGAGCGCCAGCGTGTGGTTGAAGTGGATGTCCGCGATGATCGGGATCGGCGACTCGGCCACGATCGTCTTGAGCGCCTCGATGTCCTTGTCGCGAGGCACGGCCACACGGACGATGTCCGCGCCGGCGTCGGCCACCTTGCGGATCTGCTCCATGGTGGCCGAGAGGTTGGCGGTCTCCGTCTTGGTCATCGTCTGGACGACGACGGGCGCGCCGCCGCCGATCTGGACGCCACCGACGGTGACGTGTCGCTTGGATGCCATACATCCAGTCTACGAGCGGGCCTGACCAGCGGACGACTGTTGCCGCTCAGCTGATGCGAACGACCGTCCGGCCGCTCGATCCGCCGGACAGCACCTCGTCGAGATGGGAGTCGAGGTCTTCGAGGGCCACCTCCCTCGTCATTCCGTCGAGCACCGACGGGTCGAGCGCGGACGCGAGCTCCTCCCATACGCGGCGGCGGATCGTCATGGGCGCGTTCACGGAATCGACGCCCAGCACGGCCACCCCCCTGAGGATGAAGGGCAGCACCGTGGTCTCGAGTTTGGTGCCGCCCGTCATCCCACTCGACGCCACGGCGCCGCCGTAGCGCAGGGTGGAGAGCGCGAACGCCAGCGCAGCACCGCCGACCGGGTCCACGCACGCCGCCCATCGCTCCTTCTCGAGCGGCCGCTCGCCCGGAACGGTGTCCTCGCGTGAGAGCACCTCCACCGCTCCGAGGCGGCGCAGGAAATCGGCTTGATCGGCTTTGCCGGTGCTCGCGTGCACCTCGTAGCCCCGTGCCGCGAGCAGGGCGACCGCGATCGAGCCGACGCCGCCTGTCGCCCCGAGGACCAGCACCGGCCCCTGGCCGACCTCGAGTCCGCGGGCTTCGAGCTGAGTGACCGACAACGCCGCCGTGAAGCCGGCCGTGCCGACCGCCATCGCACCCCGTGCGGTCAGCCCGGACGGCAACGGGACCACCCACTCCCCGGGCACCCGAGCGTATTCGGCGAAGCCGCCGTGGTGGGCGACGCCGATTCCGTGCCCATGCGCCAGCACCTCCTGGCCCTCGCTGAAGTCAGGCGACGAGGACGCGACCACTTGGCCCGCGAGATCGATTCCCGGCACGAGCCGGTCGATCCGGGCGACGCGCCCCTTGGCGGAGACCGCGAGGGCATCCTTGTAGTTGACGCTCGACCATGCCACCCGGACCGTGACCTCACCCTTCCCCAACTCGCCGGACGAGAACTGGGTGAGGCCGCGCTCCACCTCATCGCCGCGCTTCTCGGCCACGAGGGCACGGAAGGAGTCGGGTACGCCGCCGCTCATGAGGCGTACATGGCTTCGATGTCGCGGGCGTACTTCTCACCGATCGGCTTGCGCTTGAGCTTCATGGTGGGAGTGAGCTCATCCCCACCCGGGCTCCAGTCGCCGTGCACGATTGTGAACTTCTTGATCTGCTCGGCCCGCGCCAGCCTTCCGTTGGCGGCGTCCACGCCCTCCTGGACCGCCGCGCGCATGGCCGCTTCGTCACCGAGCCGGTCGAACGGCACGTTCTCGAGCCCCTGCTTGGCCGCCCAAGCAGGGGCGAAGTCGGCGTCGAGCACGATGATCGCCGTGTTGAACGGGCGCGCGTCGCCGATGCAGTAGGCCTGCCCGATGACCGGGGAGGCACCCTTGAGCTCGGACTCGATGTTGGCCGGCGACATGTTCTTGCCGGCTGACGAGATGATCAGCTCCTTCTTGCGGTCGACGAGGGTCACGTAGCCGTCCTCGTCGATCGTCGCCATGTCGCCCGTGTGCAGCCATCCGTCGGCGTCGAGCGCTTCGGCGGTCTGGTCGGGAGCGTTGCGGTAGCCCGTCATCACGACCTCAGACCGCATGAGCAGCTCGCCGTCCTCGGCCAGCTTGACCTCGACGCCGGGTGACGGGGGCCCGACCGAGCCGAGCTTGACCTCGCCGGGCCGGTTGCAACAGCCCGCCCCGCACGTCTCGGACATTCCCCACAGCTCGGCTACCTGGACGCCGATGGCGTGGAAGAACAGGAGCACCTCGCGCGGCGTCGGTGCCGCACCGACGTTGACGGTCACCACCTCGTCCAGGCC
>JACCYI010000069.1 GCA_013696535.1 Solirubrobacterales bacterium | reverse complement strand
CGCTTCACACCCAGAGCGCCCCGTCGACGGTCGACCGCATCATCGACGTCTTTCCCGCCCACCAGCAGGCGCAGATCCGCGTTCAGCTGTCGATCGCGCTGCAGGGTGTCATCACCCAGACGCTGATCCCGACCGCCGACGGCGCGGGCCGGGTGGCCGCCTGCGAGACCATGGTCCCGACGCCCGCGATCCGCAACCTGATCCGGGAGGGCAAGACCCACCAGATCCTCTCGGCGATGCAGACGGGCTCGGCGTCCGGCATGCAGACGATGGATGCGGCGCTGGCCACGCTGGTGCGCACGGGCAAGATCTCCCAGCGCACCGCCGAGGGCTCGTCCTCGAGCCCCGAGGACCTGCGCCGCCTCTCCGGCGGCGGCGGCTACGGCATGGCGGCGTGAGCGCATGAGCACCTTCGTCTTCAAGGCGATGGACCTCGCGGGCGGCAAGGCCTCCGGTGAGGTCGACGCGGACTCCAAGCAGGTCGTCGCCGACCAGCTGAAGGCGCGTGGACTCGTGGTGCTGGAGATCGCCGCCAAGCGCCAGTCGCGTGAGATCAAGCTGCCGATCGGCAACAAGGTCAAGGCCGCCGAGCTGACGATCCTGACCAGGCAGCTGTCGACCATGATCAGCTCGGGCATGACGATCCTGCGCGCGCTCTACGTCCTGGAGTCCCAGACGGAGAACAAGCGCCTGCAGGAGACGATCGTGCAGGTCCGCAAGGACGTCGAGGCCGGGCTGCCGCTCTCCGATGCGCTCGCGCGTCATCCCAAGCTCTTCAACCCGCTGTTCGTGGCGATGACGCGGGCGGGGGAGACCGGCGGCATGCTCGACGCCTCCCTGGTGCGCGTCGCCGACCAGCTGGAGAAGCAGGACTCGCTTCGCCGCCAGGTCAAGAGCGCGATGACCTACCCGACGGTGATCATGAGCTTCGCCGGCCTCGTGCTGATCGCCCTGGTCGCGTTCATCGTCCCCGTGTTCGTCGGCGTCTTCAAGGACTTCGGCGGCGAGCTTCCGGCCATCACGAAGTTCACCGTGATGCTGAGCCACATCGTGACGGGGTACTGGTGGCTGTGCATCGCCGTGGGGGCCGCGTTCGTCACCTGTTTTCGCCGCTGGAAGACCTCCAAGAGCGGCCGCGCCCAGTGGGACACCTTCTGCCTGAAGATCCCGATGAAGATCGGCGACATCGTTCAGAAGATCGCGCTCGCCCGCTGGTCACGGACCCTGAGCGCGCTGGTCACCGCGGGTGTGCCGATCCTCCAAGCCCTGGAGATCACGGGCCAGACGGCCGGCAACCACGTCATCGAGAAGGCGATGGCCGACGTCATCGCCAACGTGCGCGCGGGCGGCACCATCGCCGCGCCGCTGGCGAAGGCCGACGTCTTCCCCGGGATGGTCTGCTCCATGCTGGCCGTCGGGGAGGAGACCGGCTCCATGGACATCATGCTCTCCAAGATCGCCGACTTCTACGAGGACCAGGTGGAGGCGGCCGTCAAGCAGCTCACGTCGATCCTCGAGCCGATCATGATCATGCTCGTCGGCGGGATCGTCGGCTTCATCGTGATCGCGATGTACATGCCGCTGTTCAAGTTGTACGACACCATCAAGTAGGGCGTGTCGCCCGCGCGCTCGACGCGCCATCAGCTACGGCGCCGCCTAGCGTCCTTGGCAGCGGCGGTCGAGAAGTCAACCGTGTCAGCGTCGCGCTTCCGGAGCTCAGGCGTGTCCTATATGCGACCGGCAACGTTGCCCGAAGTTGGACGTCCAGCGACGGAAGCGCACGATGCAGGTCGAGCCGGCCGCCAAGCCGCCACTTGACACGGTGCGGAACCACGGAGTAGTTTCGCCGAAATAGCATTCGGCATTGTCGAATACGGGCGTCATCAAAGGAGAAGCGATGGAACTTGCGATCTGGGCCGTGTTCGCCAGGACGGGGATCGACTTGGGCATGGGGCAGACGTCGTTTGACCGGGCGTCGACGAGCTGGGCCTCCGCCGCGTTTGCCGAGGGCCTCGGCACCTTCATCCTCTTGTTCGCGATTCTCGGGATCGTTGACACGCGCTCGCCCGGTGACTTTGCAGGCATCGTGATCGGCGGGGTCGTGGTGGCGATCATCATGGTCATGGGGCCGATCACGGGCGCGTCGCTGAACCCGGCGCGCGCCTTCGGCCCCGAGCTCATCTCCGCGCTGGGCGGCGGGACGACTCACTGGAACCAGTATGTCCCGGTCTATCTGCTGCCCGGGCTCTTCGGTGCGGCGCTCGCAGCCGTCACCTACGACGTCATCTCGACGCCGCGCAAGCAGGAGATGCCGATCAAGCAGGCCGTTACCCACCCCGACCGCGGCGACCTCGTCGGCGCCGAGTAGGAGAACCCTCATGTCTGACACCAGCACCATGCGCAAGATCCTCAACGATCCCGCCGACGTCGTCCGCGAGTCCCTCGTGGGCCTCGCGGCGGCCCACGGT
>JACCYI010000054.1 GCA_013696535.1 Solirubrobacterales bacterium | reverse complement strand
GCGGTAGTACCGTGGAGGCCGCTCGTGGGCCTCGCCCGCTCCTGCTCTCCGAGCCACAGTCATACGAGAGCGGAACCTGAAAGGCAAGGCCCCGCCTATGCCCGTACAGCTGAGCGACGGCGAGCGTCGCCTGCCCGACCAGGGAGTCCTCGAGACCGTCTCTGCGGCGCTGCTTGCCATCTACGGCGACCACTACGGCCGAGCCCCCAAGCAGGCCAAGACGTACCTCAACGACAACGTCCTGGTCTGTGTTCTGCAGGAGGACTTGCTGACTGCCCACGAGATTGGTGCCGTGCGTCGCGGCGACGACGACGACGTGCTGACCGGGCGCATCGCCTTCCAGCGCGAGCACGAGGCAAGGTTCGTCGCGGCCGTGGAGCGGTTGACCGGGCGGCGGGTCGAAGCGTTCCTGAGCGCCAACCAGACGCGGCCCGGTGTGGCCGCCGAGCTGTTCATCCTCGCCCGATAGCACCGGCGCGAGGGGACGCCGGCCGGCGTCGGTGTCGCGGGAGCGTACGAGTTGCTGAAGGACACGCGCGTGTCCCGCGTCAAGATCTTCCGCACACCAGTTAGTTGAGACCCGGCGGGCCTGGAGGCCGGGCGCTCAGTCAGTTCGCGGAGCGAGCCGTAGGCGAGCGAGGTGGGCTGGGTGAGCGCCCGCGCGTTTGCGCTCGCGGGGTCTCTCGATCCCGGAGGAAAACCGTGGCGCGCCCGCCGAAGCACCCTGTCGATGTCAAGTTGAAGATCGTCTTGTCGGTCCTCTCAGGCGAGAGCACCCAGGCCGAGGCCGCCCGGCGCCACGGGATCTCAGAGACCTCGATCGGGAAGTGGAAGGAGCAGTTCCTCGCGGGTGGCCGCGGCGGCCTGGAGCACGGCGCGAGCGCCGCCAAGCCGACTGGCCGCGAGGCGCGGCTGGAGGAGCAGGTCGACGATCTGACCCGGGCGCTCGGGGAGGCGCATGTCGAGTTGCGCGCGATCAAGCGCGGCGGGGCTGGCAGCCTGGGGTTTCGCTGAGCTCGATGAGCTCCGGGTCGAGCACGGGCTGTCGGTGGCCGGGTTCTGCCGGGCGGTGGGGCTGCCGCGGCGCACCTTCTACGACCGTCGCGCCGGCCACCGCGCGGGCGCCCTGGCGCGGGGCCCTTGGCCGACACCGGCCCGCGACGGGATCCGCGTGATCATCGTCGAGCTCGCCTTGAAGTACCCGATGTGGGGGCACCGCAAGATCGCCTGGCTCGCGCGTCACGAGCACGGCCTGACCGTCGCCGAGGCGACCTGTCTGCGGATCCTGCGCGAGGCCGGCCTGGTCCTCCCGGTCGACTACGTCCGCGAGCGCCGCGACCTCGCCGGGGCGCGCCGAGAGGCGTTCCTGGAGACCTCGACCCAGAGAAACCGGGTCTGGCAGATGGACTTCTTCGAGCTGGAGACCAGCGGCGGCGGCACCTGGCGCTCCGGAGACGTGATCGACTACGCGACCAAGCTCGTCCTCGCCGGACCGGTCACCGCCACCCAGACCCACCGCGACGCCATCGCGTCGGTCCAGCTCGCGCTTGACCGGGCGGCCGAGCTGCTCGGCCGCCCACTGCTCGAAGACCTCACCGACCCCGAGACGGGCGAGATCACACCGATCTACCTGGTCACCGACAACGGTCCCTGCTTCAGGGCCAGCGCGTTCGCCCGCTACATCGCCTCCCGCCCCGAGCTCACGCACATCCGCACCCGGCGCCGCTCGCCGCAGACCAACGGGGTCATCGAGCGCTACCACGGCGCGATCAAGATCGAACAGCTCTGGCGCCAGCTCCCGGCCGACGGCACCGAGATGACCCGCATGGTCGACGACTTCCGACACCTCTACAACGACGTTCGCCCGCACGAGTACCTCGACGGCGACCGGCCGACCGACCGCTACCTCGCCGAGCCGATCTCGCCGCCGTCAGACGACCCGATCACACCACTCCCAACGCGCCAAACCGTGCGGATTCCTTGACGCGAGACACGCGAACCGCCGAACTGGAGTGCGGTCTGTGACGACTGTGAGATCGAGTGCCTGGCGCTGTTCGACGACCACTTTCGGGT
>JACCYI010000233.1 GCA_013696535.1 Solirubrobacterales bacterium | reverse complement strand
CCTCGTTGGCCACCCGGAAGTGCTCCTCGCCGACGATCTCCGGCTTGAGGATCGTCGACGTCGAGTCCAGCGGATCCACGGCGGGGTAGATCCCCTTTTCCGAGATCGCCCGCGAGAGCGTCGTGGTGGCGTTCAAGTGGGCGAACACTGACGCGGGCGCCGGGTCGGTGAGGTCGTCGGCCGGGACGTAGATGGCCTGGATCGAGGTGACCGACCCCTTCCGGGTGGAGGTGATGCGCTCCTGCAGCTGGCCCATCTCGGACTCTAGAGTGGGCTGGTATCCGACCTGCGACGGCATGCGACCGAGCAGCGCGGAGACCTCCGAGCCGGCCTGCACGAAGCGGAAGATGTTGTCGATGAAGAGCAGCACGTCCTGGCCCTCCTCATCGCGGAAGTACTCCGCCATGGTCAGGCCGGAGAGCGCGACGCGCATGCGCGCACCAGGCGGCTCGTTCATCTGGCCGAAGACGAGCATCGTCTTGTCGATGACCCCCGACTCCTTCATCTCGAGCCAGAGGTCGTTGCCCTCGCGCGAGCGCTCGCCCACGCCGCAGAAGGCCGACAGCCCGCCGTGCTCCTGAGCCAGGTTGTTGATCAGCTCCTGGATGATGACGGTCTTTCCGACGCCGGCGCCGCCGAACAGCCCGACCTTGCCGCCCTTGGCGTACGGCGCGAGGAGGTCGATGACCTTGATGCCGGTCTCGAACATCTCGTTCGTCGGGGTCAGGTTCTCGATGGTCGGGGCGGTGCGGTGGATGGGCCAGCGGTCCAGCCCCTCCTCGAGCTCCTCGCCCTCGTCGATGACCTCGCCGAGCAGGTTGAAGATCCGGCCGAGCGTCGCCTTGCCGACGGGCACGGTGATCGGGCCGCCGGTGTCGGTCACCTCGGCGCCGCGAGAGATGCCGTCCGTGGAATCCATCGCCACGGCGCGGATGCGATCGTCGCCCAGGTGCTGGGCGACCTCGCAGACGAGGATGCCGTCCTCGCCGCGATCGATGGTGATCGCGTAGTTGATCTCGGGCAGGAACTCAGGGAAGGACGCCTCGATGACCACGCCCTGTATCTCCTCGATCCGGCCGACGTTGGGCTTGGACTCTGGGGTCTCTTCGGTTTCAGGTGACTCGGTGGTGGCCAATTGGTCTCCTTAGCGAACGGATTCGGCGCCGGCGACGACTTCCATGATCTCCTGCGTGATCTCCGCCTGGCGCTCGCGGTTCATCTGCAGGGTGAGGTCCTTGATGAGGTCTCCGGCGTTCTCGGAGGCGTTGCGCATCGCGGTCATGCGGGCGCCGTGCTCGGAGGCCGTGGACTCGAGCAGCGCCCGGTAGACGGAGATCTGGACGTACTCCGGAACGAGGCGCCGGAGGATCTCCTCGGGGTCCGGCTCGTACTCGACGAGGGCGTGATGGCCCGTGTCCGCCTTCTCTTCCTCTGTCTCCTCGCCGGCGGCGCGGGTGTCGTCGAAGATAGAGGCGTGCTGCAGCGGAAGCAGCGTCTCGCGCGTGACCTCCTGGGTGAGGGCCGACACGTAGCCGTTGTAGAAGATCTCGACCCGGTCGACATCTGCGTCGACGAAGGCATGGGTGAGATCTGAGGCGATCTCGCGGGCGTCCGCATACGCGGGGCGGTCTGTGAAGCCGACGTACTCCCCCGCGACCTCCTTCTTGCGGAAGGTCAGGGACGACACGCCCCGCCTTCCGGAGGCGTAGTACACGACGGACTTGCCCTCGGCCTCGTACTCGTTGCCGGCGCGGATGCCCGCACGGATGATCTGGGAGTTGAACGCGCCCGCGAGACCGCGGTCCCCCGTGACGAGCATGATCGCGATGGTCCCCTCGGACTCGTGCTCGTTGAGGATCGGGACGCTGGGCATGCTCCCGGCCGCCTCGGCGGCCTGGCGGGTCATCCGGCGGATGGCGCGCGCGTAGGGTCGCAGGTGCTCGATGCGCTGCTCGGCACGGCGCAGCCGGGCGGCGGCCACCATCTCCATGGCCCGGGTGATCTTCTGGATGTTCTTGACCGAGGCGATCCGGCTCTTGACCCCTTTCGTGGCCATCAGCCACTCCTCCAGGGTCGTCCACGCTCGTGCATCAGGCGCGTTCTCCCGCGGCGACGGCCGCCGGCTGGTCACCCGAATCCCCCGATGAGGTGTGCTCGTCGCCCGCTCCGTCCTCGTCGTCGCTCGACGAGGACTCGGACTGGCTCGAGACCTGGCCGCCGTTGTCGCGGCGGGTCTCGTGGACGTCGTCGTCGAGCGGCATGCCCTCCTCGTCGAGGTCGTAGCCGAAGTCGGAGGCATACTCGCCGATGGCGTCCTTGAGCTTGGCCTGGGTGTCGTCTGACCAGTCGCCGTCGGCGATCGACGACAGGGTGTCGGTCGCGGACGAGCGCAGGCGCTCGGCCAGGCCCTCCGAGAACTCCTCCACGCGTTCGGCCTCGATGCGGTCGAGGAAGCCCTGGGTCGCCGAGTAGATGATGGCCACCTGCAGCTCGACCGGGATGGGCGAACGCTCGCCCTGGTTGAGGGTCTTGACCAGGCGCTCGCCGCGGGCGAGCGTGCGCTGGGTCTCCTGATCGAGGTCTGAGCCGAACTGGGAGAAGGCCTCGAGGTCGCGGTACTGGGAGAGTTCACCCTTCAGTCGGCCCGCCACCTTCTTCATCGGCGAGATCTGCGCGTTGCCGCCAACCCGCGAGACCGAGATGCCCACGTTGATGGCCGGCCGGACGCCGGAGTAGAAGAGCTTGGGCTCGAGGAAGATCTGCCCGTCGGTGATCGAGATCACGTTGGTGGGAATGTACGCCGACACGTCGCCGGCCTGCGTCTCGATGATCGGCAACGCCGTGAGCGAGCCGCCCCCGAGGTCGTCTGAGAGCTTGACCGCGCGCTCGAGCAGGCGCGAGTGCAGGTAGAAGACGTCACCCGGGTAGGCCTCGCGACCGGGCGGGCGGCGCAGAAGCAGCGACATCTGCCGGTAGGCGTAGGCGTGCTTGGTGAGGTCGTCGTAGACGCACAGGGCGTGACCGCCCTTGTAGAGGAAGTACTCGGCCATCGCGCAGCCGGCGTACGGCGCCATGAACTTGATCGGCGCGGCCTCGTCGGCAGCGGCGGCCACGATGATCGTCGAATCCAGGGCGCCGGCGTCGTCGAGCGTCTGTGCAAGGCTCACGACCGTGGCCAGGCGCTGGCCGATCGCGACATAGACCGAGACGACGTCGTTGTCCTTGTTGTTGATGATGGTGTCGATCGCGATCGCCGACTTGCCCGTCTGGCGGTCGCCGATGATCAGCTCGCGCTGACCGCGGCCGATGGGGATCATCGAGTCGATGGCCTTCAGCCCTGTCTGCATGGGCTCCTTGACGGGCTGGCGCTGGACGATCCCGGGAGCCTTGAACTCCGCGGGTCGCGTGCCGTCGAAGTCGACGTCGCCCTTGCCGTCGAGCGGGTTGCCCAGTGGGTCGACGATGCGACCGAGTAGCCCTTCGCCGACGGGGATCTCGAGCAGCTTGCCCGTGCGCTTCGCGGTGTCGCCCTCCTTGGTGTGACCCCATTCGCCGAAGAGCACGGCGCCGACGTTGTCGGACTCGAGGTTGAGCGCGAGACCGGTCACGTCGTTGGGCAGCTCGAGCATCTCGAACGACATGCAGTTCTCGAGGCCGTGGAGTCGGGCGATGCCGTCCGCCACCGACAGGACGGTGCCCACCTCGGTCAGGTCGGCCTGGCCGGCGTCGAGCCCTTCAATGCGGCTCTTGAGGATGGACGTGATCTCGTCAGGCTTGATCTGCATCAGGGTTCTTGGCTCCTCAGTGGGTTACTCGCCCGAAGGGGTTTCGACCTGCGGACGACGTCGCACGCGCTCGAGCTCTGGGCGACGTTACTCACGCGACCTGTTTGCGAAGTTGTTCGAGGCGGCTGCGGATGGAGGCGTCAATGATCGAGTTGCCGACCCGGACGACGATTCCGCCCAGCAGGTCGGGCTCGACCTTGGAGGAGAGCTCGACCTTGCGGCCCGTCTGCTCGCCGATGCGGTCCCCGATCTGGCGCACCGTGTCCTCGTCGAGCTCCACGGCCGAGGTGACCGTCACGGGGAGCACGTCGTTCTCCTGCTCCCAGAGCCCGTTGTAGGTCTGGCGGATGCGCATGATCGCGGGCATCCGGTGCTTCTCGATCAGCAGGTCGACGAAGTTCAGGATGATCGGGTCAGCGTCCGAGACGGCCTTGCGCAGCCCTTCCTTCTTCTCATCGGGAGAGAAGTACGGAGAGAAGAAGAACACCTGCAGCTCGTGTTGGTCTGCGATCGCGTCGGCAACCTGCCCGAGCTGCTCGCGGATCTCGTCGAGCTTGTCCGCCTCCATGGCCACCTCGAACAGCGACCGGGCGTACACGGTGGCGATCTCCTCCACGTGCCTACCGCTCGTTTCCGGACGAGAGCGCCGCGAAGTCCAGCTCGTCCAGCGCATCCTCGACGAGCCGCTTCTGGTCCTGCTCGTTGAGGGTCTTGCGCGTGACCTTCTCCGTGGCGGCGACGGTCAGGTTCGCCACCTCGCGGCGGATCTCCTGGACGGCGCGCCGCGTCTCGACCTGGATGTCGCGACGGGCCTGCTCCATCATCTCCTCGCGCTTGCGCTTGGCTTCAGCCAGCGACTCCGCCTCCTGGTTCTCGCCGGTCTTGCGGGCACGGGCGACGATGTCGTCGGCCTGGGACCGGGCGTCGGAGAGGCGCTCGCGATACTCCGCGAGCATGGTGTCGGCTTCGCTGCGAGTGCGCTCGGCCACGTCGATGGACTCCTCGATCGCCCGCTGGCGCTTGTCGAGGGCCTCGGCGATCCGCGGGAAGGCGACCTTGCGCAGGACGTAGAGCGAGATCGCGAAGACGACCAGCGTCCAGATCATCAGACCGACGTCGGGTGAGACGAGGAAGCTGCCTCCTCCGCCACCTTCCGCCGCGAAGACGGTGACGAGCGGGCTCATCTAGAGGAAGAACGCGATGAGGCCCGCGACCAGCCCGTAGAAGAAGCAGGCTTCCGTGAGCGCGAAGCCGAGCCACTGGATCGACGTGATCTCGTCGCGCATCTCGGGCTGGCGGGTCACCGACTCGATGACCTTGCCGAAGATCGTGCCGATGCCGATGCCGGCGCCGACCGCCCCGAGCCCGCCACCGACGCCCAGCGCGATGGCCTTGCCCGCGTCAGAGCCGGCGTCCGCCTGGGCGAAGATGGCGATGAAGGACAGCAGCAGTTCCATGGAGCGCTCCTTAGTGGTGGTCGGCGACCGCGCCGCCGAGGTAGATGGCTGAAAGCGTGGCGAAGATGAACGCCTGCAGGGTGGCGACGAGGCCCACCTCGAACAGGAACAGCATGATGCCGAAGGGCAGGGTGATCACGCCGAGAACCTCCATCCCGAGCAGCACTGCAAGCCCGCCGGACATGAACAGGATGATGAGGTGCCCGGCCAGGATGTTGGCGAAGAGACGGACGGTGAGCGAGAGCAGCCGCATGAAGTTCGACGCGATCTCGAGGGGGAAGATGAGGAAGAGGATCGGTCCCTTGACCCCCTGCGGAATGAGGCTCTTGATGTAGCCGACGAACCCCTTGGCGCGGATGCCCTCGAAGTTGTAGGCGATGAAGACCACCAACGCCAGGACCAGCGGCACGGACACGTTGGCGGTTGCGGCGTAGAGGGCGAACGCCGGGAACTGGATGCCGAAGAGGTCGAAGGACTCCGCCGAGTTGGTCGGCAGCGGGATGTAGCCGATGAGGTTCGAGAACCAGATGAAGAGGAACGCCGCCCCGATGAAGGGGAACCATCTGGTGGCCATCTTGTCGTCCATGTTCCCGCGCGTGATGTTGTCGCGCATGGCCACGTAGAGGGTCTCGACCGCGGTCTGCACCCGGTTCGGACGGTCCTGCATTCGTCTGGCGATGTAGACCATCGAGAGCACGGTCAGGATCGCCGCCAGAACCACGTACAGCACGCCCTTGTTGAGGTCGAACGGCCCTGGGAGGTCAATCCAGTTCACGAGGCGGAACTCCTCCTGCGGCTGGAACTCCTGGTTGTCGTTGCGCGACGCCCCTCCGACGATCACGACGGCGATGATGATCAGCAGATAGAGGCCGAGGGCGCCGAAGAGGATCTTGCGACGTTTGCTCATGACTTGGAGGGTTTCCTGTCCAGGGGACGGAGGGCGATGGCGGTGACGAGGTAGACGGTGAAGGCGAGGAGGGCGAGCACCGCGGCGGTCAGACCGTCCTCACGCTTCCCCATCAGCCCGACCACGAGGATGGTAAGGCCGACGAGCCAGGCGCGCCCGAGTGAGCTGAACAGCGTCAGCCCGGTCTGGGTACGGATGTTGTCCGAGGCACGGGCCCGGCGCTCCACCGCGTACCCGATCACGCGCGACATGACCCAGCCCGACGCGCCGACGACGTAGCCGAGCACCGGCAGCCCGGTGAGCAGCACGAAGGGCGCGGCGGCGACGACGAGGACCACGTCGATCCAACGAGCGGCCGCGATGGGGTCAAGCGACACTGACGCACTGGTGGACAGGGACTGACCTCGGATCGGACGTTGTGGGCGCGGGCACGGAGGAGCGGCACCCTACAGACGGTGACCGTGGGCAGGGCGCGTCGCCTCCCTCGTCAAGAGGATTCTCCAGGGCGACGGCGCCAGTGTAGCTTGTCCGGGGACTTTGTAACAACTTTGTGCGGCTTGTCGCGCTCCACTCGCTGATCCATCAGCGGCTCCTGCGGGTAAGGACTTCCTGCCGGACCCAATTCGTCCTAAGGAGAGAGCATGCCCAAGCGCACCGCCAACGCGAAGTGGAACGGCTCAGTCAGCGAGGGCGATGGCACCGTCTCGCTCGGCTCGGGCGCCTTCGAGGGCCCGTACTCGTTCAAGTCCCGCTTCGAGGAAGGCACGGGCACCAACCCCGAGGAGCTCATCGCCGCCGCCCATGCCGGCTGCTTCTCGATGGCGTTGTCCAACATCCTCTCGCAGGCCGGCACGCCTCCCGAGAGCATCGAGACCAGCGCCGAGGTCGAGGTGCGCATGAGCGGCGGCGACATCTCCATTCCGAGCATCCGGCTCACGACGAAGGCGCGCGTGCCAGGCATCGACGACGCCGCTTTCCAGGAGGCTGCCAACGGCGCCAAGGAGGGGTGCCCGGTCTCCAAGGCGCTCGCCGGCGTCGACGAGATCACGCTGGACGCGACGCTCGAGTCCTAGTGTCCTGAGGCGGACTCAGGACGCTCAGTCGGCGAGTGAGGCGGGGTCGATCGCCTCGGCCGGCCCCGCCGTCGCCCGCGCGATCAGGTAGAGGACGGCGCCCAGCACGAGTAGCCCACCCGCCAACAGGAGCTGACTTGCGTCGTCGACGATCTTCTGGACGATGAGGACCAGACAGATCAGCGCCCCGAGGATCGGCACGACGGTCGGCGTGCGGTAGTGATCGTGGTCCACCGGATCACGGCGCAGGATCAGCACGCTGACGTTCACGCAGACGAATACGGTCAGCAGCAGCAGCACGGTGGTCTTCGCGAGGGATTCCAGGTCGCCGACCGCGATGAGCACGAACGCCAGGACGGTCGTGAAGATGATGGCCACCCACGGGGTCTGGCGCTCCGCGTGCACGCGGCCGAGCGTCGGGGGCACGATGCCCTGGGCCGCCATTCCGTAGACGAGTCGCGAGGCCATGATCATGTTGATCAGCGCCCCGTTGGTGAGGGCGAAGAGGGCGATCGCGGCGAAGACCTTGGTGGGGACGCCCAGCGGACCTTGGTCGACGACCTCGAGCAGCGGACCGTCCGAGTCGGTCAACGTGCCGGTCGGAACCACCATGGAGGCGATGATGGTGACCATGAGATAGACGACGCCGGCCACGGCCAGCCCGCCGAAGAGGGCCCGGGGATAGTTCTTCGACGGCTCCTTGGTCTCCTCCGCGACGTTGACGGAGTCCTCGAAGCCGATGAGGGCGAAGAAGGCGAGCGACGCGCCGCCGAGGATCGCCAGCGGCACCGCCTGCCCATCCTTGAACTCAAAGGCACGCGAAGGTTCACCGCCGCCGTCGAGCAGGAACGCCAGGCCGATGGCCACCACGAGCAGCAGTCCCGAGAGCTCGATGGCGGTCAGCCCGAGATTGAGCTTCACCGACTCGGAGATACCCCGGAAGTTGACCAGGGCGACGACCGTGATGAACACGAAGCCGACCAGGAGCTTGGGCAGGTCAACGAACTCCGACAGGTAGTCGCCGCCGAACGCCGTGGCCAGGGTGGCCGCCGAGGTGATGCCCGAGCACATCACCGCGAAGGCGACCATGAAGGTGAAGAACGGCTTGCGGAACGCGCGGTGGACGTAGAGCGCGGCGCCCGCGGCCTGCGGGTACTTGGTCACCAGCTCGGCGTACGCCCCGGCGGTGAACACCGCGAGGACGAGTGCGAGCAGGAACGCGGTCCAGATCGCCCCGCCCACCTCACCGCCGACTTCGCCCACCAACGCGTAGATGCCGGCGCCGAGCACGTCGCCGATCACGAAGACGATGAGCATCGTGCGCGTGATCGCCGGTTTGAGCGGCGAGGCGACTTGAGCGGAACCGGCGCCGAAGCCGGGGCCGCCTCCCAGTTGCGGTGAGGAAGATGAGGCCATGGTGTGGAGAGATACCCGACCCTAAACCCGCCCAAGCGGACCGACAGTCCAAGCCTCCCGCGTGCCGGCGGTCAGAGCGGCTCGGTGCGAACGCTTCCCCGGCGCCGCGAGAGCAGGAAGAGATTGCCCGCAGGGCGCTGGGTCCTCGCGTACGCGTCGATGACCGCCTGACGGCTGTTCGCCCGGGACCCGGCCCGGGCAATAGCGTCGAGAACGCCACGCATCGCGGCGTGGCCGGTGAGCGCTTCGGGCCGTGGGTCGCGACCGAAGGCTGCGCGGAACGCCCGATTGAAGGCCGGGTCGGGCGCCGGACTGGCACTGATGGCCGAGACCTGCGACCGCTCGACGAGCTTTGAGCCGGAGAGCGCCGCCGGCAGGTAGACGCGCAGGCGGGAGTTCTCTCGCAAGAGGCTCTCGACCACGCCATCTGCGTTCCCGGGATCTGAGCCCGCGTAGACGGCGCAGTCCGCCGAGCGGGCGTCCTGGACGAGCCGGCCCGGCCCGAGCGCCGAGCGCATGGCCGCACCGAAGGCGTGCCCGGACGGGCTCTCCTCCTGCTCGACCAGCACCCGGCCCCGAAGGGAACCGGCGAGGGCCCGCGCTTGACTCGCGTCGTCGGGTGCGACGGAGAAGAAGGTGCGCTCGCCGGCCGGATACCACCGCTCCGGCTCGCCGGGCTCGACCCGGGTGGTGAACCCCGGATACGTCACTCCGGGAGACACGTGGAGGATTCCGGCGGCGTTGAAGAGCGGGACGCTCGTGCGCGCAGTGGAGTCGTCGAGGTCTGAGAGCGCCGCGACGATCTGCGCGTCGACGATCGCCTGCCGGGTCGCCCCGGCGACCGCTCCGGCCAGCTCCCCGCCGGTCTCGCCGCGCGTCGAGTCGAGCGACGCGAAGTTGACCTTGAAGGCTCCTGCCCGTCCGCGCGCCTGCGCCAACGCCAGTCGTTCCCCGTCGACCACGTCGCGGGCGGCGCCGCGGTCGGGCGTTGGCAGCAGCGAGTAGACGGTCAGGGTCTCGCCGATGATCGACCCACCGCGGGTGATGCCCTCCGTCTCGCCGCAGCCGGTGATCACCAGCGCCGCCAGAAGGCCGGATACCCTTCGGCGAAGGGGCACCTTCAGCTTGGGCGCCGGTCGCGCGCGAAACGCGACACCCATGTGCGGAACACGTCGTACGCCGGGCGCGGGCTTCCGTCGCGATCGACCAGACCGGAATCCCAGACCGCATCGGGATCGAAACCCGGGCGCCACTGGTACAGGTACACGCGGCGCACGCGCGGGCTCAGCGGCACCAGGCGGCGGAAGACCCACTCGGTCGCGCGCGCCGCATGGGTGAGCGACGGCCTGAAGCGGATGACCGACCGGGGCGCACGCTTGACGAGCCCTCCCGTCTCGGTGAACCACACCTCTCCGCCGACGGTCCGCAGCAGCGCCCGCGTTCCCTTGGTGCTGAAGCGATTGGCGTCGAGGTAGTTGTGCAAGCCCCAGACCCGCGGCTTGTGGCGAGCCGCGGCGCGGAAGCGCCGCAGCCACGAAACCATGTTCGGGACGTCGAGCACATCCGCCGCCACCACCGTGCAGCGAGCGCATTCGGAGCGCACGACATCGAAATAGGCGGCGGCCCGGGCGGGCTGGTTGCAGGTGGGCTGCGAGCAGTGGTTGGCCTCGTTCCAGGCCGTGAAGGTGGTCGCCTGCGGCCAGCGCCGCATGAACGCCCGGATCGCCGCCCGGTACCGCGACGGCGTCGGCAGGACGCGGCGCTTGGAGCTGACCCTCGAACGCCCGAAGGCCACCAGCACGCGGGCGTCCGTCGCTCGCGCCTCTGCCAGGTAGGCGTCGATCTCCCGACGCTCGAAGGGGTTGCGCACCGCATCCCAGCTGACCACGAGACGAACGTCTCGCAGGCCCAGTGAGAGCCACGCGTCGTCGGAGAAGAGCTTCGAGCCCTGTTCGCCGACGCCGAGGATGCGCGTGGCCGCCGAGGCGGACGGCGCCGTTGCGACAAGCGCCAGAACGGCGAAGAGCAGCGCGGCCCGGTACCGCATTTCAGTGGTCCGCGTGAATGGAGCCGCCGACCGTGAAGCACGGCTCACGGTTCTCGAGGCGGTCGCATGGCACGACAACGAGGGTAGACGCCTCGCCCGGTTCGTCACCGGACGAGGCGCGTTCCTCAGGCCACCGCCCGGCGAGCGGCGTCAGCGTCGAGCCGTCTGGCCAGGCGCCCGGTCGCGTGAGCCGCACGCCCCCGCAGGGGCGGCGGTTTGGGCCGTGGTGGGACCCGGTTGTGTCGGCTCGCACGGCGCAGGCGCTCTGCAGCGTCGGCGCGGGCGAATTCGAGGTGGATCAGGGGGTGCATGAGGCTCCGATCGGATTGGTTCGAGGAGCCGCCCACGCACTGCTGTGGGCAAGGATTGACCTGAGCGGGTCGCGGGCGGCTTGGTGGCTGCCCGTCTGACGCTTCGCTCTAGGCGGAAGGTCTAGTCGGCGGGCAGGACGCGGCTGAAGAGCGCGCGGTCGGCGCACGGGGCGCCGGTGCTTGTAGCTGCTCTGCTCGTCATAAGAGTCCTGCTCACCTCCTTCACGCCGGATCGGCGGGGTTCGTCGACGGTCTAGATGACGGTACAAGGCGCGTCGCCGCTCCGCAAGCCTCGATCACCATCACTTCACCGTCGAGAACTCGCCCGTCTCGATGTCGCGCTCCACCGCCGCCTCGATCGCGTGCTCGTCCGTTTCAGGATCGGATCGCCTTAGCTGCCAGGCGCGCACCCGCCGGAACTTCAGGATCTCGAGGACGTACACGAGGTAGACGGACGCGGCGAAGCCGACGAGGAACAGCCCGATCATGAGCGCCGCCCAGCCCGGATTGAGCCGACCGGAGCTCTCCGAGTAGGGCACGAAGCGAAGCGCCACCGCAATGCCAGCCATGAGCGCGGTCCACGCGTAGAGGTAGGTGACCGTGCGCCGCTGGGAGAAGCCCATCCGATGGAATCGATGGTGGAAGTGGTTCGAATCGGCGCGGTAGACCGGCCGCCCGTACTTGATCCGCTTCGCCACCACGAAGCCCGTGTCCAGGAACGGCACCGCCAGCACGACGAGCGGCACGATGAGAGCGACGACGGCGTTGGTCTTCAGTGCGCCCTGGACGATCACCGCTCCCAGCAGGAGCCCGAGCAGGTTGGAACCGCAATCGCCCATGAAGACCGACGCCGGGTGGAAGTTGTGGACCAAGAAGCCCAGGGCCGATCCGGCGACGATCGCGGCGAGCACCCCGGCGGGGTCCGTACCCAGGTCGAAGGCGATCACCGAGAAGGCGGCGGCGGAGATCGCGCAGACGCCGGCGGCCAGGCCGTCCACACCGTCGGAGAAGTTGACCACGTTCATGACGGCGACGAGGCCGAGGAGCGTGAGCGGCCCCCCGAGCTCCCCGAACTCGAGACGACCGAGAAACGGGAGAGTGGCGTTGTCGACGCTGATGCCGGCGAGAACCAGCAGCAGCGCGGCGACGGCCTGGCCCGCGAGCTTGGTCACCGGAGTGAGGTCGTGGGCGTCGTCGACGGCTCCGACCACCGTGACCAGCGCGGCAGCGCCCAGTATCGCCCGGGTCTCCTGCCCGGCGGGGAGGAAGAGGGCGCCCGCCAACAGCACTCCGGCGAACAGCGCCACGCCGCCGAGCAGCGGGGTCGGCTCCGTCGCGAGCCCACGCTCGGTGACACGGTCTACGGCGCCCACGCGCACGGCGATGCGGGCCACGAACGGCGTCAGCAGCGCGGCGGCGACGAAGGCGACCAGGAAGGCGTAGAGGGCGTCAGCTTCCACCGGTCAGTGCGCGGGCTGGCGGGCGGCGAGGTCGCCTAGACCGTGGCCGGCTCCCCCAGCTGCGAGTAGAGGGGATATTGCTCGACGATCGCCACGACCCGCTCTGCGAGCTCCACCTTGGCGGCCGCGAAGCTCGGCGTCAGCGCGGCGGCGATGATCCGGCCGACCTCGCGATAGTCCTCCACCGACAGCCCACGGGTCGCGAGCGCCGACGTACCGACGCGCAACCCGCTGGTGACCATGGGCGGGCGCGGATCGAATGGCACGGCGTTGCGATTGACGGTGATCCCGATCTCGTGCAGCCGGTCCTCGGCCATCTGCCCGTCGAGCTCTGATTCACGCAGGTCGACCAGCACGAGGTGGACGTCCGTCCCGCCTGTCAGCACGTCGATTCCGTGCCCGACTCCGACGAGCTCCTCGGCGACGGCTTGCGCACCCGCCACCGTGCGTTCCTGACGCTCGCGGAAGGCCGGTGTGCCGGCGATCTTCAACGCGACGGCCTTGCCGGCGATGACGTGCTCGAGCGGGCCGCCCTGCTGGCCGGGGAAGACTCCCGAGTTGATCTTCCTGGCGAATTCCTCGCGGCAGAGGATCATCCCCCCGCGGGCCCCGCCGAGCGTCTTGTGGACCGTCGTGGTCACCACATCGGCGTACGGGACGGGGTTCGGATGCAGTCCGGCGGCGACAAGCCCGGCGAAGTGGGCCATATCGACCATCAGCAGCGCGCCCACCGAGTCCGAGATCGCCCGGAAGCGCTCGAAGTCCTGGATACGCGGGTACGCCGACCAGCCGGCCAGCAGCAGCGTGGGCTTGCGCTCTTGCGCGATGCGCTCGACCTCGTCCATGTCGATGAGGTTGGTCTCGCGATCGACCTCGTACGGCGCGATGTCGTAGAGCCGACCCGACACGTTGAGCTTCATGCCGTGCGACAGGTGACCGCCGTGGGCCAGCGACAGACCCATGATGGTGTCTCCCGGCTGAAGGAGCGCGTGATAGACGGAGGTGTTGGCCTGGGCGCCGGCGTGTGGCTGGACGTTGGCGTGGTCGGCCCCGAACAGCGCCTTCGCGCGATCGATGGCGAGCTGCTCGATGACGTCGACGTGCTCGCAACCACCGTAGTAGCGCTTCCCGGGATAGCCCTCGGCGTATTTGTTGGTCAGGACCGAGCCCTGGCACTCCAGGATTGCCTGTGGCACGAAGTTCTCTGAAGCGATCATCTCCAGCGTGCGCTGCTGCCGGTCGAGCTCGGCCGCGATGGCCATCGCGACCTCGGGATCGACTTCGGCCAACGGTCGCTCGAAGTGGTCGGGGGGCAGGTCCGGCATGCCGGGGGCTCCTCGT
>JACCYI010000026.1 GCA_013696535.1 Solirubrobacterales bacterium | reverse complement strand
CGCTTCCACGGCATCCGAACCCAGGTCTTCGCAGCACACCACGAACTCGTCGCCGCCGAGGCGCGCGGCCGTATCGGAGGGTCGGAGGACCGAGCGCAGGCGGCGCGCGGTCTCCATCAGGAGCGCGTCCCCCACCGCGTGACCCAGCGAGTCGTTGACCGCCTTGAAGCCGTCCAGGTCGAGGAAGAGCAGGCCGACGAAGGCGCCGTTGCGGTCGGCTCGCGCCTGGGCCAGCTGTAGCCGATCCATCGCCAGGGTCCGGTTGGCCAGCCCGGTGAGCTCGTCGTGCAGGGCGAGCCGGATCATTCGTGCGTCCGTCTCCTGGCGCTCCGTGACGTCCTGCACGCTGGCGATCACCTGGGGATGCCCGTCCGCGGAGCCGCTCATCACCGAGGTGATGAAGCGAGCCCACCTGGTCTCTCCCGCCTTGGTGACGAACGACCGCTCGAGGTCGTACCCCGTTCCCTGACCATCCGAGAGCTCTTGAGCCAGCTTCTCGTCGGCAGGTAGCGAGTCGGATCCGACGATGTCGCCGAGCGTTCGCCGTTCGAGCTCCGATCGCGTGTACCCGAACATGCGGCACAGCGCGTTGTTGACGCGGGCGAAGCGCGACTCGTCGTCAAGGACGGCCAGCCCGATAGGGCTCTGCTCGAAGACGGCCCGGAAGCGCTCCTCGCTGTCGGCCAGCCTCCGCACGGCACGCTTGCGCAGCCCGGCGTCGGTGAGTGCGATCACGTAAGCGCGCTCGTTCTCCCAGTTCGTCGCGGTGACCTGCATGTCGACAGTCCGGACGCTTTCTGCTCCCCCCACCACGTCGATCTCCGAGACGCCGGAGGGTGTCAGCGGAAAGCCGAGGACCGCGCCGACCAGCTCCTCGCCGGTGCGGTCGAGCAGCACTTGAGCCACCTCGTTGGAAAGCAGGACCGTGCCGGTGTCATCCACCACCAGCACACCGGCGCCAGCCGCCGACGCGAAAGCTCGAAGCGTCTCGCCCCCCGGGATCGCCGGCGCGATCACGACTGGATCATGGGCTGGACGAGTGCGCGCCGGCCCTGCTGCGGCTCGCCGCGACGGACGGGAGGATCACGCCGTTGGCCCCGGCCAGGGGCTCGCCGATCTGCATGCCCTGGTCGTCGATCGTGTACTCCCGGATCGCCCGCTCGTGCGACGAGCCTCGCATCTTGAGCACCGTGAGCGAGCGCCGCATCTCGGCGTCGAGCTCCACGTAGCGGAGCAGGACGATCACGTCCGTGAGCGTCGACAGGTGCGACTCGGTGATCGAGGACCCGCCGAGCAGGTCGCTGCTCGCGGTGAACAGGGTGGTGACGCGGTGCTGCTTGACATACGCGCCCAGGCCGATGGCGGTGTCGCGCATCCCGCGGGCGGTGGCCACGCGCTCGAGCGCGGAGATGTTGTCCACCGCCAGCCGGTCCGGCTTGAGGTCGTCGATCGCCTTCTTCAGGGAGAGGAAATGGTCTTCGAGCGAAGCCAGCTCCGGGTACTCGCAGATGATCCGCAGCCTGCCGGTGGCTTCCATGGCCTCGAGGTCGAGATCCCAGCTGGCGGTGTTGCGGAACAGCTGCTCGCGGCTGTCCTCGAACGTGTAGAGCAGGCACCGCTCCCCCGCTTCGACGCCGGCCGCGACGAAGTGCGTGGTAAGCAGTGTCTTGCCAGTGCCGGTCGGACCGGCGACGAGGGCGACCGTGTCGCGGTAGAGGCCGCCGTCGAACATCTCGTCGAGTTCGGCGATGCCGGAAGTGACGCGCTGGATCGAAGCGGGTTGCTGCGAGACGAGGACCGAGAGGGGGAGCACGACCAGACCGTCCTCGGAGTCGATCGTGAACACCCACTCCCCGGTTCGGTGTGGAGAGCCGCGAAGCTTGAGCACCTCGACGGTCCGCCGGCGCTTCTCGTGCTCGAGCACGTTGCGGAGGAGGATCACGTTGTCAGCCACGAACTCCTCGACGTTGAAGCGGGAGATCGAGCCGTATTCCTCGGTGCGCTCGGCGGTCAGGATCGAGGTCACGCGCATCTCTCTGAGGGCGGTGGCCGCCCTTTGCAGCTCGAATCGCACGACCGCGGCGTCGGCGAAGCGGCTGAAGACCGCTCCGAGCGAGTCAAAGCACACGCGGGTGGCCGACACGCGCTGGACGGCGTCACCGACCCGGCTGATGAGCCCGCCCAGGTCGTAGCCTCCGACCACGACGTCGGGCTCCGCCCCCGGATCGGAGGCGTCCACGAAGGCCCACTGGCCCGAGGCCTCCCAGCTTGCGATGTCGATGCCGAACGACGCGGCGTTGCGTCTGATGTCTTCGGGCCGCTCCTCGAACGTGACGAAGACTCCCGCCTGGTCGTGCTGCTCGATGCCGCGGACCAGGAATTCGAGGGCGAGCTGCGTCTTGCCCGTGCCGGTCGAGCCGGCGACGAGCGTCGTCCGGCCCTGGGGAAGCCCGCCCAGCGTAATCTGGTCAAGCCCGGCGATTCCGGTCTCGAGCTTCGGGACGGGGTGGAAGTTCTCAGACTCGGTCATCGCCATGTCCGTCGGTCGGCGGTGGGCCAGAACGCTGAAGCCCCAGGGCGGCGGCGGCGGCCAGGTGGAAATCCGCCAGATCGCCGATGACCCTGCGCGCCGGTGCAGGCGACAGCCGCAGAACGGTCGGCGTGGCGATCACCTTCTCCTGCTCGGCCCGTTCAGGACTGATCAGCACATCGACCACCTCGATGTCGGCGGCGGCGCCGACCACGGCGGCGCAGAGCCCGCGTAAGTTGTCTATCGCCCGCTGCGATCGCAGCGACTCCCCCGTCACGAAGATCCGGAATGCGTAGATCTCCTTTGACTCCATCGTCCACCGTTTCGCTCACAGGATTGGTCTCCTGGCGCCGCCGGCCGGTCGCAGCTCACAGTGTAACCATACTGACTTAACCGAAATCCGGTAGGCAAGGCGCCTGTCTCAGGTGGTTCCTTGGCACCGATGACCATGCGGACCGTCACCGCCACGCGGTACGTCACGCCGTCGCGCGACACGGTTCCCGGCGGCGTGGGCCACCGAGCCGTCGAGCGCCTACGCCGAGTACCTGCACGACCGCCTGGCGGCGCCGCGCTCCTTCGTCGAGGAAGCCGAGCGTGCCCGCGCTCGCCCTTGTCCTGGCGACCCGGGTCGGGCTTGATCGCCGCCGCCTGACGGCACTGGCTCCAGAGGTCGACCCGCTCGCCAGAGAGCAACACTTCACAGCGCTCGAGCTGATCGAGGTGGGCGCCGCGGGAGGTGGTCCGGTCTTCGTCCGGCTTGTGGCTTGAGCGCTCGAGGCGGTTGGTGTCCTGCCCTCGAGGGGAGGAGGAGGGCATGGACCAGACGAACGAAGATGCGATCACCCGCTCCGAAGAGGAGCTTGGATTCCACGTCCACACGCGGGTGGTGGGCCGGGTACGTTTGCGCAAGCGCATCGTCTCCGAGACGGTCCAGCTGAGCGTCGAAGTTCGGCGCGAAGAACTGGAGCTCGTGCATGAGGAGGCCGGCGAGGAGTTCGACGACGGTTCCCCGCTCGCCGAGGACGTCCACACCGTGGTGCTGTCCGCCGAAGAGCCGGTCGTGAGCATGGGCGTGAAGCCGGTGGAACGCGTCCACGTGCACAAGGAGCTCGTGACCGAACAGCACGAGATGGTCGCCGACGTGCGACGCGAGCAGGTCGAAGTCGAGCGGGTCCCGCCGACCGCCGGGTAGGGTTCGGCTGTGCCGATCGGCGTCGAGGAGCTGCGCCGCGTCGAGCTCTTCGCCGAGCTCGACGATGCGGTGTTGGCTCGGCTCGCCCAGCGCACGCGCGAGGTCCGCCACGCCGAAGGCGAGGACCTGGTCAGCGCCGGTGCTCCGGCCTCCCATTTCCTCCTGCTGCTCGAAGGGGAGGCGCAACCCATCCAACCGCACCGGGGCGTCGACCTCTCCGAGCGTCGAAACGTCGCTCCGACTTATATGGGCGCGATCTCCCTGCTCACAGAACGAGACTGGACGGTGAGCATGCGCGCAACGACACCGTGCGTGGTCGGCGAGCTTCCGGCCGCCGACTTCCTCGAGCTCGTCCACACCGAACGGTCGGTCGAGCGCGGGGCCGTTCGCGCGATGCTCGACACCATCCAGCGAGTCGAGGCGCTCGTGCAGCGCCAGGACAAGCTCGCGGCTCTCGGGACCCTCTCGGCGGGTCTCGCGCATGAGCTCAACAACCCCGCCGCGGCCGCGCGACGGACGGTCGAGTCACTCGCGGAGGCTCTCGAGACGGTGCAGAGCACCCTCGGCGCCTTCGTCGAGTCCGGCGTGGAGCGACTTCAAGCCGAGCGGCTCGTCGCCCTCCAGCGCGAGGCGGTCGCCCGAGCGGCTCGGGCCGAGGTCCTCGATGTGCTCGACGCCTCTGCGCGCGAGGACGCGATGACGGAACGCCTGGAGGCCTTGGGGGTCCAAGAGCCGTGGACCGTGGCCGAGCCGCTTGCCGCCGCCTGCCTCGACGCGGCCTGGCTCGACGAGGTCGCCGCCTCGGCCGGCCCGGCGAGCGAGGCGGCGCTGCGTTGGGTCGCCGCCTCGCTGACCGCCCAAGGGTTGGCCGACGAGCTGCGCGAGAGCACGGAGCGGATCTCCGCTCTCGTCGGCGCGGTCAAGGAGTACTCCTACATGGATCAGGGCGCCGAGCAGGAGGTCGACGTGCACCTGGGGCTCGAGTCCACGCTCACCATCCTCGGTCACAAGCTCGACACGGGGACCCTGGAGGTCATCCGCGACTACGATCGCGACCTACCGCGCCTCAGCGCTCACGGGTCAGAGCTCAACCAGGTCTGGACGAATCTGCTCGACAACGCCGTCGACGCCCTGGCCGGATCGGGCACGCTGACCATCACCACCCGGACGGGTCGGGAGGGCCGAGTCGAGGTCGAGATCGCCGACACGGGCCCGGGTATCCCCGACGAGATCCGCTCCCGCGTCTTCGACCCGTTCTTCACCACCAAGGGGGTCGGTGAGGGCACGGGACTGGGCCTTGAGTCGGCGCGGCGCATAGTCGTCGATCGTCACCGGGGCACTCTCGAGCTCGACTCGGACTCCTCGGGCACCCGGGCGCGCGTGAGTCTGCCCAGCTCGGGCTAGCTGGCGAGCGCCAGGGGCTGCCGGCGCCGGCTGTAGTCGCGCGAGACGTCTTGCAGGATGGTCACCATCGCGGCGGTCGCCGGAGAGCGATAACCACCGGTGGGAACGGCGGCGTAGACCCTGCGGTCGTCGATCTGGCGCCCGAGGTCGCGGATCACGATGTCGTCGCGCACGGTCGTCGTGCCGAGCTCCGCGATGAGCGCCACGCCGACTCCCGCCGCCACCAGCCCCTGGACCGCGGTCCAGTCCGAGGACTCGAACGCCACACGCGGCTCGAATCCGGCCGCCTGGCAGGCCCGCAGCGCAAGTCGGTTGCAGGCGCAGGTGGACCCGGCCTGGCCCTGGATCCACGCGTCGTCCGCCAGGTCTGAGAGCTTGAGCCTCGGCTTGTTCGCGAGAGGGTGGTCGGTCGGCAGCGCGAGGTACATCGGATCGTCGAGAAGGTGTACGAGCTCGACGCCCTCGGGCACGGCCGGCCGCTCGACAGCACCCTCGGCGAGCGCCAGGTCGAGGTCGCCCGACCGCAGCCGCGCGATGGCATCGTCGGCCTCCTCGAGCGCCAGTGAGAGCTCCACCCCGGCGTGACACCTGCGGAACTGCGCGATGGCGAGCGGCATGATGCTCGCGCCCGCGGACTCAAAAGCGGCCATCCGTAGCCGTCCGCCACGGAGCCCCGCAATGGCTTCGAGCTCGGCTTCGGCTTCTGAGAGCCGGGCGAGGATCGCCTCGGCATGGCGCACGACCGCCTCACCCGCCTCCGTCAGCCGCACCCCTCGGGCGCTGCGCTCGACCAGCACGGTACCGGCTTCGCGCTCGAGGGCCGCGATCTGCTGTGAGACGGCGGACTGGGTGAAGGACAGGGACTCGGCGGCTGCGGAGAACGAGCCCCGGGTGGCCACCTCTCGAAGGACCTTCATGCGGCGGACGTCAAGCATCAGAAGAACTTATACCACGAGACGGAAAAGGTCGTTTGTGCTGATGCTCCTGAGCCGTCAACGTACTGGTCACAGACCAAGCGCAACCACCGTTGGAAGGAGCATGACCGTGTCCTCGCACCCCACTCATCCATCCGTCGTCATCCGCGCGGCCCGCGGCTCGGACGCTTCCGCCCTCGCCCGGCTGGCCGAGCTTGATTCCGCGCCGGCGCTGGCCGGCCCGGCGCTTGTGGCCGAAGTCGAAGGCCGGATCGTCGCCGCGCTCGAGACTGGCTCGGGAGCCCGGATCGCCGATCCGTTCGTGCGGACCTCCTCGCTCCTCGACCTGCTCGAGCTACGAGCGCGCCCGGCGCGCGAGCCACGGCATCGCGTTGCCTGGGCCCATCCCCGAGCCCGAGTCGCCTGACCCCCGAACCTCCTCCCCAGCCCACGGGGCGGAAGTAAGCTCAAGCGAGTGTCGCTCCGCCGCCGCCAGGGTGCCGTCCTGATCGCCGGCGGCGCCGTGCTCTATCTGCTCGTCGAAGTGGGCGAGCTCCGGTTCTACTGGACTCCGCTCCTGGTCGGGCTCGCGTACCTGGTTGCAGCCGTGGTGGGCGGGAAGCCCGGCTCGTATTGGGCCACCGCGTGCGTGGTCACCGCTTGGGGCGCGGGAGTGGTCCTGCGCTCAAAGGGCTCGATCGACGTGAGCCCGGAGGGCGCCTACCTGCTCGCGGCCGGCGTCGGAGCCACCGTGGCGGCGCTGCTGGGGCGCGGTGGCTACGCGGTCGATGGCCTGGGGATCGCGGCCTCGATCCTGATGGCCGGGCTGTTCCTCGCGCTCGTGACTCGGGTGGACGCCCTCGGGCGGGCGTCGACGTACGCCGCGGCCCTCGCGGTGATCGGGCTGATCCGCCTGGCGGCGCCAGAGGGCGCGTCAGGCGGCCGTTAGATCGCGAATGGTCGCTCGAAGAGCGTCGAGAGCACGATCTGCGTCTGGGCCCGCGCGCTGGCCTCCCCCGCCACGGTGTAGGCCGCCACGACTTCGGGGATGATGCTCGATGCGCAACCGTATACAGGATGAGCACCCAACCGATGACCTTGCCGTCCGGCGTCGCAAGCCCCGCGTCCGGGCGACGTGACTTCATGCCGCTCAACGGCGTCGACCACCTCGAGCTCTACGACGCCTTCTCGTGGAACGAAGCCGAGGATCCGCAACCGACAAGGGTGACCTGGTGAACGGCTTCACGTGGCAGGACGGCGAGCGCACCCTGCGGTTCGGGCGCGGCTGCGCGGCCGAGGCGGTCGAGCTGCTCGGTGGGCCGGGATACACGCTGCTGACCACGGAGCGGGCCGGCGAGATGGCTCCCGCGGTCCTGGACGGTGCCGGCACGCTTCATCAGGTGCGCGGCGGCCGGGTGGACGAGATCGCAGCCGAGCTGCTGGAGGATGACCCCGGCGAGCGTATAGTGGCGCTGGGGGGAGGGCGCGTGACCGACACCGCCAAAGCGATGGCGGCGGCGCGCGGCGGGCGAGCCATGGCAGTGCCCACGACCTTGTCGGGCGCCGAGATGACGCGGATCCACCGGCTGCCGACCGGCGTCCAAGCAGAGCGGGTGCGCTGCGCTGTGGTGGTCAACGATCCGGCGCTGTGTGCTTCACAGCCCGCCGCATCGCTCGCGGCTTCCGCCCTCAACGCCCTCGGGCACGCGGCGGAGGCGCCCTGCACGCCCAGGGCGAGCCCGGTCCCCACGCTTGCCGCGCACCGTGCCGCGCACCTGCTCGTGCACGCCTTCGATGGGCCGGAGCCCGACCGTGACGCGCTCGCTCTCGGCGCCCTGCTGGCCGGCTACGCAATCGACTCGAGCGGCTACGGGCTGCATCACATCCTCTCCCAGACGCTCGTCCGCCTCGCTGGAGCCGGCCATGGCCCGGCCAACGCGATCCTGCTTCCTCACACGCTCGGCGCCCTGGCCTGGCGCTTCACTGCCCAGGACTCGGAGCTGAGGGACGCCATCGGCGAGGATCCGGCCGAGGCTGCGACGCGACTCCGCGCGCTGACCGGCGCCACGAGGCTGTCAGAGCTCGGCATCGGGCATGAGCAGCTCGCGGCCTGCGCGGACGCCGCGGCTCAGCGCCCCGAGCTCGACCTGACCCCGCCGCGCGCGGAGCGGTCCGAGCTCCTCGCGATCTACGAGCTGGCGCTCTAGGCGCTCACCAGAGGCGCTTGGAGTAGGCCTCGCTGAGCTCGTGCTCCATCTCCGCGACCGTGCTGGTCGACCCGACGTGATCGCGAAGGATCTCGGCGGGTGACGGCAGCTCTTCGCTCGCGGGCCAGGTCTCCGGCTCCCACAGCTCCGAGCGGATGAGGGCCTTGGCGCAGTGCAGGAACGCGGTCTCGACGATGACGCCGAAGGCGACATCGGCGGTGCGGCTGGGGACGTCGCACACGCGCAGGATGTCGGGATCGCGCGTGAGGTAGGCGCGGCCGTTGACTCGCAGCGTCTCCTTGAGACCTGGAATCAGGAAAACCAGCCCGACCTGCGGGTTCTCCAGCACATTCCGAAACGCGTCGAGCCGCCGATTGCCCGTGAGGTCGGCGAAGGCCAGACGGTCCGGGCCGAGCACGCGAGCGAAGCCCGGTGGGCCACCGCGCGGGGTGACGTCGCAGCGGCCGTGCGCGTCGCTGGTGCCGAGGAACGCGATCGGCGAGCGCTCGATGAAGTCGCGGCAATGCTCGTCGAGGTGATCGATCTCCTTCGCCCAGGCCTTGGCCGGCGGCTCCGGATACAGCTCCTCGCGAAGCTCTTCCACGGTCGTCACGAGGTGTTCGAAGGGGGCTTGCATCCGCTGGAGGCTAGCCTCTGCGCCCTGTGAGGCCGGCCCCGCCCCCAACCGAGGCCGAGCTGCTGGCCCTCGCCGAGCTGGCGCTCAGCCACGTGAGCGGCGAGGGGCAGGTCACGGCGTGGTGGGAGCGATCGCTGCAGGCATCAGCCGGTGCTCAACTCGCACGATCGCTCATGAGCGTCGAAGTGCTCGTCCTCGTCGACGGGCGGTCGGGCTTCGCCACGACCAGCGATCTCGGAGAAGCCGCCTTGCACCTGGCGGCCGGTCGGGCGCGGGAGGCCGCCATGCGCCCAGGAAGGCCGAACCGTCCGCTAGCCGCGCCGGTGGCCGGCCGCGCGCACGCCGGCTATGACCCTGCCGTGACTCGGCTGGCGCCGACCGACCTGGTGGCCGACGGGCAACGCTGGCGCGCCGGCGCCGCGAAGACGGCGATCGTCTCGACGCGCGGCGTGTCGGCCTACGAGCAGCGGAGCTTCGCGGCTCTGACCATCGACGTCGGCGCCACGTCGGAGCTCTCCGCGGCGGGACTCTCGCCCGCCGGCATCGACGCCGAGGCACTGATCGCTGAAGCCGGTTCATTGGCGGTGACGGGCGAGCCCGCGAGCGTTCCGCCCGGCGAGCTTCCCGTCGTCCTCGGCCCCGACGCAGTCGCCGCGGTCCTCGACCTCCTACGGCCTGAGCTGGTGCCGGGCGGTCGACTAGACGCCAGCCGCGGGACGCGCGTCGTCGCGTCGTGCGTCAATCTCTCGGACTCCCCGCGCTTCGCGGCCACGCTGCCGCGCTCCTACGACGTCATGGGCACCCCCCGACAACCCGTCCCGCTCATCCAAGACGGAGTGGCCCACCGCGTCGTCTCGCTCGAGACAGGTCATGCGACGCAGCCGGGTGGTGATCGCGCGCTTCCGGAGCACCTGGTGCTCGTGGGCGGCGGCGCCGCCGCCGTTGAGGAGCTCATGGCGCCCATCGAGCGAGGTCTGTATCTGCCGACCCTCGAGCTCGGCTTCGAGATCATGGACGGGCGACGGGGGCGACGGCTCGCCCCGGCGCGAGCGCGGGTCGACGCTCTCCGGGTCCTGGCCACGACGCAGGCCTTGACCGCCAGCCATCGCACGATCGCTTCTCAAGGCTCGGCTCGGTCAGTGGGCGCCACGGTTTGCCCCGCGCTGCGCGCCATGAGCGGAATCGAACTCCACGCGTGACGTGAAGGGCCGGCTCGCGGGCCGTCGGCGGCGCGCCAAGGGCCTCCGGATCACCGGCACGCTTCGTGAGTGTCATCCGAAGATCGCTAGCCGGTGATAGCCGCTCGCTACCACCCACTAGCGATTTCGCAAGAAACACCCCGACGCACGAACCGAAGAACCGACTCGGCCCGCGGCGGGAACTAGGACTTCCGGAACAGCGCGCGCTTGAGCGGCGGGCGCGCCGTCTGACGACGGGTCTGGACTGCGTTGACCGCCACGAGGGCGATACCCGTGACGATGTTCACGTTGCCGAGGACGCCGAGTGACTTCTGGATCTTCGCGGCAGCTGGAGGAGTCTCGGGCGCCGGTGTGGTCCCGTCCTCGATCGGCACCGCGCCGTCCGGGGCCTGCTTGGCCAGGCGGGCGCCCTGGATGCCGTTGGCGACGCCGGTGCCGACGGCCGTGATCATCAGTGCATCCTGGACGCGATAGAGCGTGCGCTCGGAGTTCGTGATCTTCCCGTCGCCGATCTCCGTGCTGCGAGCCGCCAGATAGCCGACCGCCGCCGAGCCGAGACCCAGGGAGTTGACGAGGTTGTAGCCGTTCCACGCGAGGTTGGCGACCTTGCCGCGCTCCTTCTTGTCGGAGATGCCGGCGACCGCGGGGTTGAGCGCGAACTTGCCGAACATGGAACCGCCGAGCCAAGCGGCGAGTCCGACGTCGTGTATGGCGCGAGTGGCGTTCTGCAGGGAATCGTTGACCATCAATGGCCTCCTTCAAGGATTTGGTCGCGGTGGAACTCTCCCTACCCATACTCCGCCCTGGCGCCCGACGATTAAGCCAGGCCGCGACTGTCGTCGGCACGCCGGGCCCGATACGAGCAGCCAGCCAGCGGATGCTTCGATCGGAAAGGCGCACGCAGCCGTGGGAATACCGCGCTGCCCAGAGTGCCGCCGAGTCGCTCGACACCGTGTATGGCGATCTGGCCGGGACCGCCTCGAACTCCTGGAGCACGTTCGAGCGGGCGGTCAAGGCAAGCGCGAAC
>JACCYI010000025.1 GCA_013696535.1 Solirubrobacterales bacterium | reverse complement strand
CCTCCGGCAAATCCGCTCATGCCGACTCGGCGCAGGAACTCCTAGGGTGCTCGATCCCGTCGCCGTCGCCCTGAAGTTCGGCTTCATCGCGGTGCTGTACCTCTTCCTGCTCTGGATGGCTCGCTCTGCGCTCAAGGACCTGCGCAGGACGAGTGGCTCGACTCAGGACGATGAAGGACAGCCCGGTGCGGACGTCGGCGCCGGCTCGGCGGAGGATGGGACGGGCTTCCACTCCGCCGCGACGGGCCTCGCGGCGAGCGACGGCGGAGCCCCCCGGCTGCGTGTGGAGACGGCCGCCGGATTGCGGGCGGGCTCGGCCTATGATCTGTCGGACGGCGCGCTGCTCGGCCGCGGCGACCGGGTCGACATCCACCTGGAGGATTCCTTCGCCTCCTCGAACCACGCACAGCTCAAGTTGCACGGCGACGTGATGGTGGTCGAGGACCTCGGCTCCACCAACGGGACCTACCTCAACGGGTCGCCGCTCCATGGACCACAGCCGCTGCACCCAGGCGATCGCATCCGGATCGGCGATTCCGAGTTCACCTTCGAGCGCTGATCTGAGCATGCTGCGCGTCGCCGACCACTTCTCCGACTCCGACCTCGGCCGCCAACGCGAGGGCAACGAGGACTCCCTGTTCGTCCGCAGTCCCCTGTTCGTGGTGGCCGACGGGATGGGCGGCGCCCGGGCGGGAGAGGTGGCGTCGCAGATGGCCGTCGAGGTCTTCGACGACCCCGGCCTGCCGGACGGCGCTGCCGACCAGGGCCTCTCGCAGATCATCACCGAGGCGAACCGGCGCATTCATGAGACCTCGCAATCGGACGAGCGCCACGCCGGGATGGGCACCACCGTCACCGCGGCCTACGTCGGCGAGCAGGACGTGACGATCGCGCACGTCGGCGATTCGCGTGCCTACCTGCTCCGCCGGGGCGAGCTGACCCGCCTGACGAGCGATCACTCCCTCGTCGGAGAGCTGGTGGCTCGCGGAAAGCTCACCGAGGAGCAGGCCGAGACGCATCCGCAGCGCTCTGTGATCACCCGTGCTCTGGGCCCCGAACCGGAAGTGCAGGTGGATACGGAGACCTACCCCGCGAGGGAGGGCGATGTCTTCCTGTTGTGCTCCGACGGTCTGACGTCAATGGTGCACGAGCCCGCTCTGCTGGAGATCCTGACGAGCGCCCGCGACCTCCCGGACGCAGGCCGCCAACTGATCGCGGCCGCCAACCGGGCGGGGGGGAGGGACAACATAACCGTCGTGCTCTTCGAGCTCGAGTCGGTCGAGCGGGGGGGCGGTCAGAGAGCCGGGGGCGAGTCGAGTGAGCAGCTGACGCGAGTGGCAGAGGACGCGCTCACGACAGGCGAGGTCGCCGCCGCCGTCCGATCGGCCGACGACGCCGAGACTCCCCGCGGGGCCGTCGCGCTGGCCGCCCCGCCGAAACCGGCCGCTCATCGACCTCGAGGAGGACGGCCCGTCGGCCCTCGGCCGGCCAGGTCTCGCCGGCGCAGGGTGCCTCCTGCGGCGATCGTCGCCTTCCTGCTCGCGATTCCGGTGATCAGCGGCTCGCTGCTCGCTCTACGGGCGGTCTACTTCATCGGCACCGACCCGGCCGACGGCCGAACTATCACCGTCTTCCGCGGCGTGCCCTACGAGCTTCCGGGGGGCGTCAGGCTGTACACCCGATACGGGGGCTCGGGTGTCACCCTCGACGCCGTGCCGCGAGCCCGGCGGGCAGTCTTCACCGACCACAAGCTGCGGGCGCGCGACGACGCGCTCGGGTTGGTCGACCAACTCGAACTGGGACGCCTGGAGTGAGCGCTCGCAACCGCGAGCTCCTCGCCCTCGTCCCGGCCTCCCTGCTCGTCACGGCAGGCTTCGCGGCCGTCTTCATCTCCCAGGACGCGACCTTGTCAGACGCCTCGCGCAGTCAGGAGCTGTCAGACCTGTCGCTGACCATCGGCGCGGTCTTCCTCGGGCTCTGTCTCGCCGTGCACGTGGTGCTTCGCTTCACGCTGCCATACGCGGACCCGTATCTGTTCCCGCTGGTGGCCGTCCTGGCGTGCTTCGGGC
>JACCYI010000021.1 GCA_013696535.1 Solirubrobacterales bacterium | reverse complement strand
ACCCGAAGCCGAGTACTCGAGCTCCTTGCGGTTGATGACCACGGTCGTGGACATCGGGAACTGGTCGTCGTATCCGGCGTGGTCGATGTGCAGATGAGTGTGCAAGACATAGCCGACGTCCTCCATCACCGACCGCCGACGACCGCCCGTTCCGAGCCCAAATTCGCTTCGCGGCCTGCGCCGGGCATATTCGATGAGCCCGGTTCGCAGATCATCAGCGATCGGCCGCCCGACGCCCGGGAGGCCGCGCAGTTCGTCATTGACACCTACGGTGAGCCGCACCAGGCAACCTACTCGCGTCTGACTTGGTATGACGCAGGAGAGTGGCAAACCATCGTCGCTTTCTCGAGACTTCTCCAGCGCCGCACATCCTTCTCGCGCCACGCGAATGGAGCGAGCATCGGCCACGCGGTCTTGACCGGACGAGCCGGCTAGGACGCGATGCTGAAACCACTTCGAGTACACCAGAAGCGTTATACGACCGCACACGACGCCATTCGACGCTCGCCTACTTCACGCCCGAGGGGTTTAAGACAAGCACTCGCAGTCAGAATGGCGCTTAGGACGCCGCTTCGCGGCTCTCTTGTGTCGGTTCTGCGTTTGGGGTGAGATGGCCCAGCGCTTTGCCCTCATCAAACGGCGAGCCGATCGAGGTACGCCCTGACCTCAAGACCGGCCGCGCAGCGTGCCCTTGGGGATGGGTAGCGCTTCGACGGTGAAGGGGAGCTTGGGGTTCTGTCCGCGGTCGAGCTGGGAGTTGACGACGTAGCCGCGCCCGCCGAGCTCGAACATCGCCGTGGGAAGCCGAAGCCGCGAGCGACCGAAGGGTTCGCCCAGCGTGCCTCGGAGGAGGTTCTCCGAAAGCTTCACAGGTTGGATCTCCCCCGGCTCCTCACGGACCACGAGCAGGGTTGTGCCGTCCAGGAGCAGCCCGTCGCCTGTGCGCACTTCGGCGCCGCCGAGGTCGATCTTGAGCACTTTTCGGGTCTTGACGTCGATGCGGAAGAGCTCGCCTGTGCGGTAGTTGACGGTAACGAGGTACCGCTGGCCGTCGGAGACCGTGATCCCGTTGAGGTTGAAGCCCTCGGCGTAGGCGATGGGAGTGTCGCGCAGGTCGAGCCACGGCTCGAGGTCGCCCGGTCGTCCGGCCTTGCTTACGACGCGGTAGATCACGGGTTGGAAGGAGTCGGTGACGTACGCGGCGTCGCCGGCGAACGTGATGTCGTTGACCAGCGAGCGCTCTCGGCGCGGAGAGAAGGACTCGCCGAACTCCGGCACCTGGTAGGTGCGCAGAAGGCGCCGGGTCTTGATCTCATAGACGAACAGTCGCCCGGTAAAGCGTCCGCCCACCCAGAGGCGACCTTCGCGGACTCGGACTCCGGTGGCCGCCGTGCGTCCGTCCCTCCCACCCGGGAGGAACACCTCAAGCTTGGGGCGGCGCACGTTGCCCCGGTAGATCGTTCCGTCGGTCGTGCTGCCCACGAAGAAATCGCCCGTCGACTTCTGCGCGCCGATGCTCTCGGGAAAGACGCGGTCTCCTGGCACGACGTAGCGAGCCGGAAGATCCCCTTCCGCCCTCCCGTGGCCGGAGCCCCTTCTTCTTGGCCGCCGCAGCCGCCCATCGCCGCCGCGGCCGCGGTGCTTAGCACCGCCATCGCCCGGCATGCCGATCGTCTCGCTTGCATCGCTTCCGCCCCTCTGATTGTTGGAACGATCGTTCCCGCTAGAGTCCTTCCTCAAGCTATGGCGGGCGTAAAGACCTTCGACTCGGACGCCGCCCTCGACGCCGCGATGGACCTGTTCTGGCGGAGGGGCTACGCGGACACGAGCGTGCAGGACCTCGTCGACGAGCTGGGAATCAGTCGCTCGAGCCTGTACGCCACCTTCGGAGACAAGGACCAACTGTTCCAACAGGCGTTCGGCCGCTACTGCATGACCGAGGCTGGCCCCCGCCACGAGCTGCTCACGCGCGACGGCTCGGTGCTCAACGCCTTGCGGGAGCTGCTCTACGGGTTGGCTCAGGCACCCGAGCACTACCCCGACCGCCGCGGATGCCTTGTCGTCAACTCGGCGATGGAACGAGTGCCCTACGACCCGGCCACGACCGCCCTCGTCACGGCGCAACTCGGGCGCCTCGAGGAAGCGCTCTACGCGGCGCTCCGACGCGGACAAGTCGCCGGCGAGATCGATCCAAGCCGCGACGCCCGCACCATGGCGCGCTTTCTGGTCTCCGTGATCCAAGGCATGCGAGTCGTCGGCAAAGCAACCGCCGACCGCAGCACACTGCGCGATACCACCGACGTCGCCCTAGACGCTGTGCGGGCTTCTCGCCCCGACGCCGAACATCCGCCCTCAGGCGGACTCGCGGTCGAGCCCGAACTCAGAGACTGAGTGGCGGACGAAACCGACAGCCACTCGGTGGCCTCGAGCACCCCAACCTCGACCCGCGGGCATCGGTAAGCCCACATGCCCACCACCAATCTCGGCCCACGTGACCGCGACCGGCCGATGAACGGCACCACGGGCTCGCCGCAGCCGCCCCTCGCGCTCTGAGCGACGCAGCCGCGCTCGCATCCGTTGCTCCGACACCCGCAACCGCACCGCCAGCGCGGCCGTGTTGCAGAACTCAAGACAACCGATCCCCATGAATCGCCGAATAACGATCGGCTTCCTCGACGGCCTCGGCCATCACCGACACAAGACGTCACCGCCCTATCGGCGGACCACGTGCTCGTCGCTAGCACCTGTACCGAGGTAGACCGCCGTCACCTCGGGATCAGCGAAGACCTCGTCGGGCTGCCCTCCGTGAGCTTGCGACCGCGATCGAGCACCACCAGGCGATCGCAGCACTCGCGGATGACGTCGACACGACAGCGGTCGGGATGGTCATCGGTCTCCTCCTCGTCGGGCTAGGACGGACGGCGGTCACGTCGCCGCCACCAGAGGTATACTCAACTGGATGGTTGAGCAAACCCCGTTGGACCGCCTCTTCCACGCCCTCGCTAACGACGCCAGACGTGACATGCTCGACCGGCTGGCGGCGGAAGACCTCACGGTCGGGGCGCTCGCCGAGCCGTTGGCGATGTCGTTCGCCGGAGCGTCGAAGCACGTGAAGGTGCTCGAGCAGGCCGGGCTGATCGAGCGGACGGTCGAAGGCCGGCAGCACCGGTGCCGGCTGTGTGCCGCCGCGCTTGAGCCGGCCAGCGCGTGGCTGCAGCGCTAACTGGACGGACCGTCTCGACATGTATCTGGCCCCCGCTCACGGGCACACCGACGTCGCCGAGCGGGCCTCTAGGGTCGTCTACGCCGTCACCTTCGCCGCGGCTACGAGGAGGTGGCGACGGCAACGCGGTGATCAGCTGGACCGCACCCCGGCCCCGTGTGGTGCACCGAGCAGCCACGGGCTGGCAGATCCTCGCCCGCCTCAGCGGCGACCCGGCGACGATCAGCGACCTGGCGCGGTCGTACGACCTGACGCTCAACGGCGTCAAGAAACACGTCGGGATCCTCGAGCGCGCAGGTCTCGTCGTCACCGAGAAGGTCGGCCGGTCCCGCCACTGCCGGCTGGGCTCGGCGAGCCTCGGCGAAGCGGCAGAGTGGATCGAGGCCTACCGGCAGGCGTGGGACGAGCGCCTCGACCGCTTCGAGCGCTACGTCGAGCGGACCCAGCGATGAGCCTTGATCTGTGCTTCGAGCGGGTGATCGCGGGCGCCGCCCGAGCGGGTCTTCGCCGCCTTCACGGCTCGGGAGGGTCAGCGCGAGTTCTACGGCAAGGACACGCCTGGCTGGATCGTCGAGTCCGAGTGCGACCTACGGGTTGGCGGTGTCTGGTCGATCGCGTTCGGGCCCTCGCCCGCCGAGCTCTACCGCCACCGCCACGAGTTCAAGGCCATCGAGCCCCCGCGCCGGATCCTCGTGACCACCAAGGAAACCAGGCTGGACGGCTCGAGCTTTCACACGACCTCGGAGTTCACGTTCGAGTCCCACGCCGGGGGCACGCTCATGACCATGAGCCAGACCGGCTTTCAGACCGCGAAGCTGCGCGACGAGCACACCATCGGCGTCCCGCACGCCTTCGACCGGCTCGAGGGCGTCCTCGGGCGTGACCCTGAGCGAAGGAAGCTCGATGTCCACTTCCGTTCTGTACATGTCGATGTCGGTTGACGGGTTCATCGCCGGGCCCGGCGACGACGCCGAGCACGGTCACCGACGTCCTCGGCCTCTGGAACCTGTTCGACGGCTCGTCCCCGGCGAAGGACCTGGAGCAGGCCGGTCGCCTCAGCATCGACGCGTCGCCGGCCATTCGACGCAAGGTGCTTAGCGCGGTCGCGACTCGCGACGGGTAAGGCTCCAGTGTGACTGGCTCTCTCAGGTGCCGAGCCACGACCCGGGCGGAGCGTCCTTACGAAAGCAGGCGCGTTTACGCGGGATGGAGGTGCAGCCGCTCTCCCTGGGGGCCGACGATCATGATGAGCTCGACGGGCCCGTCGACTGCGCCGAACCAGTGCGGCGTCCACGTCGTGAACTCGACGGCTTCTCCCGGTTCGAGGACGAAGGACTCGCCGCCCAGCAGCAGCCGCAGGCGGCCGTCGAGGACGTAGAGCCAGTCGTGGCCTTCGTGCACTGGCAGCTTGTCGGGCGGCCTGCGCTGCCTGGCGCTGATGTGGATCTTGTAGGCGTGGAGCCCGGCCGCGGGGCCACGGTTCGTCAGGGGCCACATCGTCATGCCGTCGCACTTCCACGGCCGGCCGCGAACGCGAGGATCCTGCGGCGGCGCTGAGGCGAGCAGCTCGTCGGCGCTGACCCCGAGCGCGGCGGTCAGCGCGGGGATATGGTCGAGGGCGAGTCGGCGCTTGCCCGACTCCAGGCGGCTGAGCGTCGAGAGGTCGATGCTCGCACGCTCGGCGACCTGCTGCAGAGTCAGTCCCCGTTCGGTGCGCAGTTCGCGCAGCCGTCGGCGGACGCGGGCATCGACAGGCTCCTCGAGAATCTCCGGCATGGCAAACAAGCTTGGCACAACGAGGCGCGGCTGTTCACGGTCGCGAAGGTGGGAAGCTCTGACGCTCGTATGCTGATTCAGCAAACACGGTTGGCAGAGCTGGCGATGGGTGCGACGGCGGACGCACGAACTCGACAGATCCGAAGGGCCGCAGAGCCATGACCACCGGCAACCGTCGAGCCCGGCGCACGATGTGCGTCGGTGCCGCGATCGCCCTAGCCGCCCTTCACGGGAGCTCCGGTCATCGCGCAGGGCCAGTTGCGCAGCGTCGGCGAGTTGGGCGACTTCGCAACGAACCTCAGTCAGACCTGCCCCATCCCCGAGGGAGTTGCCGTCGACGAGCGGACGGGGACGGTCTTCGCCTCGTCGCTCGGGGCGTTGGCCTTGCTTCTGTGGATCACAGCAAAACGACGCCGAAGAGATCCAGGCGCTGTCGCCGACAGGACGACTGATCGCTCGCGTCCGAGGCATCGGGGTCGATGCAACCCGCAACCCCGCAGCACTCGCCTTCCGAGGTCGACGACTGGTGATCACGAATTTCGACGCGCGTTCCGCGACACCGGGCGCGAACTCGACGCTCTCGATCTTGACGACACCCTCTGCGGGCCTCCAAAGCGGCGGGTGACGGTCGAGGGTGCGGAGATCCGGGGAGTGTCTTGCCCGTACAGCAATCTGGGTTGGCAAAGCGCTTGACGCGTGCGACGGTGAGGGCATGAACTCGACTTGGGATTGCATCGTGGTCGGCGGGGGTGCCGCCGGCTTGAGCGCGGGGCTGGTGCTGGGTCGCGCACGGCGCCGGACGCTCGTCGTCGACGGAGAAGGCCAGAGCAACCGCGTCGCCGACGGGATCGGCGGCCTGCTCGGGCACGACACCCGCCCACCGGTGGATTTCTACGCTGCCGGTCGCGCAGAGCTTGCGGCCCACCCGTCGGTGGAGCTGCGCTTCGGGGAGGTGGTGAGCGGCGAGCGCAACGACGACGACTTCACGCTCGAGTTCGCCGACGGCTCGACCGAGCGGGCCCGGCTCGTGCTGCTCGCGACCGGGATGGACTACCGCTACCCGTCGTTGCCGGGCGTCGAGGAGCGCTGGGGCCGATCCGTGTTTCACTGCCCATTCTGCCACGGATGGGAGCACCGCGACGAGTCGCTCGGCGTGCTCGACCGTGGCGAGTCGGGTGTGCACCGAGCGCTCCTGCTGCGCGGCTGGAGCGACGACGTCACGCTGTTGACCGACGGCGACCCGTCGCTCGAGCCCGACGACGTGGACCGCCTCGACGCGGCGGGGGTCGCGGTGGACGAGCGACCCGTCGCCGGTCTGCGCGGTCCCGGGGCGAACCTGACGGCGGTGGCGTTCGCCGACGGCGGCGAGCGCCCGTGCGGCGGCCTGCTCGTACC
>JACCYI010000018.1 GCA_013696535.1 Solirubrobacterales bacterium | reverse complement strand
CGCCGGCCGCGTGGCGCATGACGTTCGTCAAGCCCTCCTGGACGATGCGGTACACCGCGACCTGCAGGGCCGCCGGCAGTACGGCGGGTGAGCCCTCCATCCGCAGGACGATCGACAGGCCGGAGCTGCGCGCGCGATCGACGAGCTCCGGCAGCTCCTGCAGCGACGGCGTCGGCCCTGTCGGGGCATCGGCGTCCTCGCGCAGCGCTCCGAGCGCGTAGCGCAGATCCTGCAAGGCGCTCGTGCTGACCTCCTTGATGGCCTGGAGCACCTCGACCGCGCGCTCTGGCTCCTCGCGGCCGATGTGCACCCCCACGGACGCCTGGGTGCTGACCGTCGCCAGGCTGTGGGCGACGACATCGTGGACCTCGCGCGCGATGCGCACCCGCTCCTCGTCCACGCGCCGCTGGGCCTCGAGCTCGTGCTCGTGCTCGGCGCGCTCGGCCCGCTCCCGCATTGCGCCGATGAACGCCCGCTGGCTGCGCACCGCCTCCCCGACCGCCAAGGCGAACCAGAGCTGAGAGACGACTTGGAGCGTCTGGCGGACGGGACCGCCTTCGTCGGGAGAGAAGGCGAGCACGACGGCGATCCCGACCGGGACGAGCGCGGCCCCGACGGCCAAGGTCCTCCGGCGCCCTCCGCGTGCTGCGACGGTATAGGTCGCGACGGTGACCGGCAGCACGTAGGCGGGGAATGGGCCGGCGAAGGCGAGGGACGCCACGGCCCCGCAGATCACGAGGGCCAGCACAGCCAGCGGCTGCCGGGTGCGCCACCCGAGCGGCAGGCTCAGCGCCACGCCGGCGACCACCTGCGGCCAGGGCAGGCCGTGCACCAGGGCAGCCACGAGCGTCAGGCTGCCGAGCGCACCCGCGAACACGTCGTCGCGTCGCGCGACGGCCCAGAGGCGGGAGAGGAGGACGCGCGAGAGCACTGACGCATCACGGTACGCGCGCGACCGCCACATCGCATCCCCCGGGGACAGCAGTCCCGGCTACCTCCCGCGGAGTAGTCGGTGACTCCTCGAGACCAGCGGCCAGGGCGCCGCAACCGAAGGGGCGGCCTGAGCCGCCCCTTCGAGCATGTCGTCCGATCAGTACCCGCGCTCAGGGAGCCGGTGACTCCTCCTGGGTCTGCGGGTGCAGGTAACGGGCCTTGACCGGCAGCACGTTGCCGTTGTGCGAAACGCAGATCTCCGAATTCTGCGGCCTCGGGGTATGTAGGTGCCCTTGAGATCGGTGAAGCCGTCCACCGGGGCGCCGGGCTCCACGAGCGGGAAGAAGAACGTGAATCCGCGTTTGGTTTGACCGGCGTCGCAACGGGGCCCACCACCTCCACCGCTTTCGTCCGTGATCGCTGCGTACTTGCCGTCCCAGGTCACCGTGGCATTGTGGATGAAGTCGAAGGACTCCACCGTCCCGTTCTCGCGCTTGATATGGGTGTGAGACTCGCCGTCTGCCGACGTCGGGTCGCCCGGGGACTTCGCGATGCTCCAGTACTGGGCGTCACCGGCGCACGCCGCTACGACGATCCTGCGCGGCATGAAGACCTGATGGTCGTGGCACGCCTGCATCGGCTCAGCGGTGCCCTGCGGCTCGGTGCCGCCGGCGCCGCCGCCTGTGGCGCTGTACGGGCCGTCGGGACGTAGGGCTCCGTGTCCTCCGAGAGCGCGCCCGTGCGCACCCGTCCGGCTTCGGGATCGGCCAGCGGGATCGAACCCACCGAGATCTTGCGGTGTGGGGTCTCGCACGTCAGCTTCAACCGATCCGACTCCGTGCCCTCATAGCCGAACCGCGCGCGGTTCTTGCTCACCCCGCGCTCGTCCTCGGCGACGAGTGGGGTGTCGGTGCCGGTGCAGTCGGGGGCGCTCACGGGCCGGTCTATGGACTGCAACAGGTAGCGACGGCCGTTCTTGCTGCGAAACACCGAGAGATCACCCTGGTTGGCGCGGCAGGTGAAGTCGCTGCGCACCTCTAGGTTCGACGGATCGGAGATGTCGATGATCCTGAAGCCGTCATAGTTGCCGACGTACGCGGTGTTGCCGCAGAACGCGACGTCGGAGTTCGTCGTGCCGTCCTTCTTTGACAGGTCGAGCAATTCCATGTTCTCGATCCCGGGGTCGGCTTTCAGCAACGTCGGCGCCGGAACCGGGCAACCGCCGCCCCGTGAGTTTCCCACCGAGATCGTCGAGTAGCCGTCAGATTCAGGCCGGTGGTTTTGAGCCTACCTGCGGTCGGGATCAGACCCGCCGGCCACTTTGATGCCTTCCTCGCGAGCCAACCCCTCACCGATCCGGCGGGCGAGTCCAGGCACGGCCAGTGCGATGGTCAGCCCGATGAGCAGCCACGCGGCGACGACGACCGGGAACACCGTGTAGGGATATTCGAGGCCTTCGGCGACCGTGTTCTGATAGAGGACGTAGAGGATGATCGCGATGGCGATCACCGGGATCGGGACTTCGAGCATGGGCGCGCGCCGCTGTCCGCTCAAGTACAGGTAGACGATCGCTCCCGTGTTGCAGACGAGGTAGCTGACCAACAGCAGCAAGACCCCCATCGTCCCGGGATAGAAGAACGCGTTGACCGCGTCGGTGCCGTTGATCCGGTAGGCGACGAGGGCAAGAAGGGCGATGGCCAGGACGACGGTGAGCGCCGCCGCCGGCGCACCCGACCTGGCCGACGCCCGCCCGAGCGGGTTGGAGGCGAAGGCGTCGCGCGAGAGGGCGAAGAGTATCCGCGAGGCCGCGGTTGCGGCACCGAGCGTGGCCGCGAACGCGCTGATCGTTGCCCCGAAGTTGATGAGATCCGAGAACGTCGAGCCGATGTAGTCCGCGGACAGGTCACCCAGCGGGGATTCAGACTCGCTGAAGCGCTTCGCTCCGGCTTCCGTGGCTCCGAACCCGAGGCTCTGGGCGATCATGCAGAGGATGTAGAACGTGCCGGCGACGATCACCGCGGTGCCGATCGCGCGCGGGATGTTTCGGCCGGGGTTGCTGGTCTCCTCACCGAGCGAGGCGGCGCCCTCGAACCCTCCGAAAGAGAGGAAGCCGAAGACCGCGGCGATCGCGACCGTCGAGAAGGGGATACCGCCCGGGGGCGAGAACACATCGGCGGTCGCCTCTTGGCCGTCGGGCGCCGAGCCGCCCAGGACCTTGGCGAAGATGACGATCATCAGGATCACGATCAGCAGCACCGAGAGGCCCTCGATCCCCAGCAGCGACCGGGTCGCCACGCGGATGTCCCCGAACGCCAGGACGGCGACGAAGATCATCGAGATCAGCGCGATGATCAGCCAGTCGACGCCTTCAAGGCCGATCCCGGCGAGAAAGGACTGCCCGAAGAGCCCGATCTCCGCGGCCGAGGCGATCGTGAACGCCACGTACGTGGCGAGCAGGGCGAAACCTGCGAAGAAGCCGGCCCGCGGGCCAAGCGTCGCGCCCGCAAGAGCGAACACCGAACCCGCCGAATTGAAGTGGCGCGTCAAGCGGATGAAGCCGTAAGACACGAACAGCACGCCGATCGTGGCGATGATGAACGCAAGCGGCACGGCCCGGCCGATGAGGCCCGCGACCGCGGTGCCGTTGAGGGCCATGGCCGCGGTCGGAGCCATGATGGCCAGCGACAAGGCGATCGCCTCGCCGAAACGCAGCTCACGTCGGAGCTTAGGACCATCTCCCCCCGCCTCGACCGTTCTTGCTGGAGTAGCCACCGGAACCTCCTAGCTCGCGAAGATGTCATCGGGGAGAGATGCCCCGACCATCCAGTTCGGGGCGTCGACCACCTCGTGGATGCGCAGGTCTGCAGCCACCGAGCACAGAGCGTAGGCCTCCTGCCGGTCGAGACCACGCACATCGACGATGTGATCGATGAGCGCACGCGCCGCCTGCCGCGTCGCCTCCATGAGGAGAAGATGACCGCCCGCCGCTCCATGTCGACCCGAGAAAGGCGCAGCCACGGCTGGTCGAACTCGTCGGCCAACAGGCCGAAGCCCGGGATGATCGCGGTCCAGCCCCACTCGCGCGGGTCGAACTCCAGGATCTCGACTTCCAGCGCGTCGCCCGGCCGAGCACCCTTGACGAAGACGGGCCCGCAGACGGGATTGACCCGGCCGAAGTCCAGAGCGGCGACGTCTGCGGCGGTGGAAGCCGGGTCGAGCTGCTCATCGGACGCGTCGCGGACCTCGAACCCGACCTCCACGCCCGGCTCGACCTCGAGCGCGGGCTCCAGATCCCGATCCCAGGCCTGGTGATATGCGTCAGGACGAACGCGATGGATCGAGTGGTCATGCATCGACCTCGCGTACCCTGACCCGGGGACCCTCGCGGAGGAAGTTCCGCGTCACCGGCGCCACGGGGGGACGGCCGCGCGGCCGCGCCGACGTCTACTAGCGTGGGGTCGGTGCGGATCGCGACTTGGAACGTCAACTCGGTCAAGCAGCGCGTGCCTCGGTTGCTGCCCTGGTTGGATCAGCGGCAGCCCGACGTCGTCTGTCTGCAAGAAACCAAGCTCACTGACGAGGCGTTCGTCGACCTCCTCGCCGACGAGTTCGCAGCCCGCGGGTATGCGGTCGCAGCTCACGGCGAGCCGACGTGGAACGGCGTGGCGATCCTCTCGCGCGTGGGCCTGGACGATGTGGTTCGGGGGCTCGTCGGCGCGCCGGGCTTTCCGCATCCGGAGGCGCGGGCGGTATCTGCCGGCTGTGGCGGCATCCGGGTGGTCTCGGTGTATGTGCCGAACGGGCGCGCCCCTGAGTCAGAGCACTACGAGTACAAGCTCGCCTGGTTGGCTGCTCTCCGAGCGATGGTCGCCGCCGGCGACCCGGAGGCGACGGTCGTGTGTGGCGACATCAACATCGCACCGGCAGACGCTGATGTCTTTGATCCGCACGCCTACGTCGGCCAGACTCACGTCACACCGCCGGAGCGGGCGGCGCTGGCCGAGCTCCAGGGGCTCGGACTGCACGATGTCGTGCGCAATCGCTGGCCGACCGAGCGGGTGTTCACTTATTGGGACTACCGGGCGGGAATGTTTCATCAGGACCTCGGGATGCGGATCGATCTGGTGCTGGCCGGTGGGACGGTCGCTGAGCGTGTCCGGGCGGCTTGGGTCGACCGGCACGCCCGCAAGGGCAGCGGGCCGAGCGATCACGCGCCGGTGATCGTGGACCTCGACGAGGCGCCGGACGGGGACATCGGACCGGTGGTGCCGCCGCCCTCCGCTCCGGCGGCAAGGCGCCGCGCCGCGAAGCTCCCGCAGTCGCGGTGACCGTCCGCCGGCCGGCGTCAGCGCGTCAGTTCTCCGGGCGGTCGCGATCGCGCGAGGGCTGAACGCGCTTCGGCTCCCCCGGCATCTTCGGATAATCGGGCGGGTACGGCATGTCACCCCTTCCCTCGGTGACGTCGTCCGCGTACAAGTCGAGCAGCGGCTGCAGCGAGTGGACGGCGTCGTCGATCGCAACGTGGCGATCGCCGACCTCGGCGAAGCGCGCGGGCATCG
>JACCYI010000231.1 GCA_013696535.1 Solirubrobacterales bacterium | reverse complement strand
GGCGAAGTTCAGGCGCGGCGGCGACGCTCATCGTGCTCATGGTGACCGGTTCGCCAGACCACCTGCGAGAAGGATGGCTCCGACCGTGCCGGCCAGTGCCGGTACCAGCCACCCGAAGCGCAGGTCGAGCACCTCGAGGCGGTCGAGCAGGAGCAGCGTGCCCAGCGCGACGACCACGAGCCCGCTCACGAGCGAGGCGGTGTCGATGCGGCTGCGCATCACCCCGCACTCGCGATCTCGACGCGGTTGCAGGCGCCGTCCTCGACGCGTGTGTCGCCGAAGTTGTAACCGTCGCGGTTGCGGTCAAAGCCCCGGGGGCCGCCCATACGGGCGGCGGGCTCATCGAGGATCTCGAGCGCCCCGAGCCCGACGTCGCCACGCACGAGCAGGCGCGGAGACCGGGCGGTGTCAGCTTGGACGCGGAAGTTCACGTCCAAGCCTCCTGAGTCGCGCCCACGCACGTTCACGTAGCCGCCGCCCACGCGGGTGTCGGTGACCACGCAGACGTTCTCGGGCACGAGCACCTGGGCGCTACCCAACCCGAGTCGGACGTCGAGCACCGTCTCACGATCGACCGGGAGATCGACGTCCCGCAGGTCGACGACGAGCTCGCCGGCTCCGAGGCGGTAGCCATCCCGGGGCAGGTCGGACACGGAAGCCGGGCGATAGCTACGCTCCCCGAAGCCGCCGTCGAAGGAGACGTCGGCGGCCGAGACGACCCCGAGCGGGACGGCGATGACTAGAGCGGGCAACGCCAGCCAGCGCCCTCCACCAGGACGTGTCGCGGAGGCCACGAGAAGCACGCCGATCGCGATCACGAGGGCCGCGACCACCGCGCCAGAGCCTTCGGCGGAAGCCCACGCCGAGCCAAAGGCCAGGGCGAACGCGGCGAGCATGGCCCCGGCCCCCAAGGCGACCCATCCCGCCACCCGGCCGAAGGTCACCGGGCGGCCGTCGGATCGACCACGCACCGAGCGGTAGATCCCGTACCCGACGCCACCGACGATGGTGAGCGGGACAAGCGGGCCGAAGAACAGGCCGGGGCCGTTGTCGAGCGCGGCCAGGGCAGCGATGCCCAGCACGACCGCGCCGGTGATGGTCAGAACCCGGGAGCGATCGGCCCGACTGCGGTCGGCCCCTTCGTCGGGCACGAACAGGAGTGCGGCGAGGTAGGCGAAGAAGCCGAGGCCGCCGGCCAACGTGGCGGCCGCGAAGCCGATGCGAAAGACGACGGGGTCGACGTCGAAGTGTCGACCGAGGCCACCGGCGACCCCGCCGAAGACACGCTCCGAGTGTGAGCGGGTCAGCCGGCGAGTGGTGCCTCGGCCGGCTGAAGCCGAGTACGCCGCCGTCGGCTCTGTGTCCGGCTCGTCCGGGTACGCGGTCGTCGGCCCGACCCCGTGTTCCCCGTCGGGCCGCATCCCGGGCCCACTCGTGTGCGCCTCGAGCGGATCACCGGACGTGACCGGCTCCGGGTCTCCGGTCGGCTCTTGGGGCTCGCCGGGTGTGGGTGTGCTCATCGTGTCTCCAGTGGTTCGAGTGTGGGTGAGCACACCCTCCTGCTCTAACGTCCCGCTGCCTATCGGGAATGACCCTGAGACGACCCCCGACCTACCCCGGGTAGCCTCGAAGGTCGAAGATGGCCTCCACGTCTGATGCCACTCCCCAGCGGGTCTGCCCGCACTGCGCGACCCTCGCCTACACCGCCGAGCGCAGGTGTCCGTACTGCCGCGGGTCCTACCGGCGACACCCACTGGTCGCGGTGGCCGCGATGTTGCTGATCACCGCCGCCGCCGTCCTCGGCGGCGTGGCCTACATGCTGAGCGCGTTCGCCGCCGAGCTCGATTCCCAGCTCAACCGCCAGGTCCGCACCGTGCAGGACGACTTCAGTCGTGATGTCCGTGGGCTTCGCCGTGATCTACGCCGGGAGCTCGATCGGCGGTTGCCGGCGACGCCACAAGCCGGCGATACCCGGACGGCACCCTAGGACAACGCCACGACGCAGGCCCAGCGGGCCGTCTCACGCATCGGGGAGCTCTTCCTCGTCGGCTTCGCCGTACTCGCTTTCGGCGTCCTCCGGATCGTCGAATCCGGCTGCATCGCGCGTGATCGCGGCGGTTCCGTGCTGGTCGCCGTGACTTGCGTGGCTGATCAGGTCTCGTTCGGCGAGCTCGAAGCCTTCCGACTCGCCCTCGCCGGCTTCAATCAGCGGCGCGAGGGCGGGATCGACGGGATCGTCTGGGTCAATCGGCCATTCGGTCGGGGACACGAGGTCTCCTTGTCTCTTGTGGTCAGGACCGGAGCAAGCCGGCGAAAGCTTCAGTACCCGAGACGCGCGAGCCGCTCACGTTCGGCTTGGCGCTTGGCTTCGCGCTTCTCCTTGCGCAGCCGCTCGCGCTCGCGCTTCTCGTCGTCATCGCCGCCGACGATGCGCACGCTCGGGCGGAAGGAGCCGTCGCGCAGGAGATCCTTGGCGGCGTCCTCGATGGAGCGGTCCCGGTCACGCCCTCCCCCGCTCCTGGGCCGGCGGTCGCCTTGTCCACGCCCGCCGCCGCCTCCGGAGCGACCTCCTGCGCGATCCCCTCCGGCCTTGCCACCGCGTTCACCACCACTCTGACTCCCGCGACGCGGGCCTCGGCCACCGCCGCCCCGATCCTCACGCGGGGGCCGGATCTGGGCCTTGATCTCCCGCACGGGGGTCGACGCGAGACGCACCCACGCCAAGAAGACAGGATCGCCTGGAGCCTTGCCCTCGGCGGCGTCGCAGCAGACCGCCGCCCACTTGAGCGGCTCGCCCTTCTCGTTGCGCTTGGGCTGCAGCGCCTCTTGCACGACTTCGACGCCTCCGACGCGTTCGATGGCCGCCGCGAGGCGGGCTTGGACCCGAGCCGGGGTCGGCGGCTGATCGTCCTCCGCGGCGCGTTCCTCCGCGACGGGCTCCTCGACGGCGGGGGCCCCGGCAATCTCCTCGGCGGCTCGCTCTGTCGTCGCAGCCGCCTGTGCTGGCTCAGCCTCAGGAGCCGGCGACCCGTCCGCCTCCACCGCGGGCGAGGGATCCGGCGGCGGCTCGGCCACCGGCGCCCCATCCGCCACCACGGGCGAGAGATCCACAGCCGGCTCACCCACCGGCGCCCCATCCGCCACCACGGGCG
>JACCYI010000364.1 GCA_013696535.1 Solirubrobacterales bacterium | reverse complement strand
GTGCACGATGGACGCGATCTCCTCGATGTTGCGGTCGAAGAGCCCGAGCGTGTTCGGGTTGGTGAGCATCAGGCACGCCACCTGACCGTCCGTCTTGGCACGCAGGTCGTCGACGTCGACGCCGCCGTCGGCGTTCGTTCCGACCTTGACCACCTCGTAGCCCGCCATCGTGACGGTCGCCGGGTTGGTGCCGTGTGCCGTGTCGGGGGTCAACACCTTGGTGCGTTGATCACCGCGGTCCTCGTGGTAAGCCCGGGTGAGCAGCACGCCGGCCAGCTCGCCGTGGGAGCCGGCCGAAGGGTGCAGCGAGACGTGCGGGAGACCCGCGACTTCCCCCAGCGCCACCTGGAGCTCGTACATGAGCTGCAGCGCGCCCTGGGAGCGCTCGGGATTCTGCAGCGGGTGCAGACGGGCGTTGCCGGGGAGGGCGGCAACCCGCTCGTGCAGCTTCGGGTTGTGCTTCATCGTGCACGAGCCGAGCGGATAGAAGCCCGTGTCGAGATCGAAGTTGCGCTTGGAGAGCCGGTTGTAGTGGCGGACGATCTCGGGCTCGGCGATCTCGGGCAGCCGGGGCGGCTCCGAGCGGCGCATCCGCTCGGGCAGCAGCTCGTCCAGCGGCCGGGCATCGACGTCGAGCTCGGGCGCGACGAAGGCTCGTCGTCCGGGATGGGACTTCTCGAAGATCGTCCGTGCGCGATCGCGCTGCATCGGGGTCTCCGTGATGCTCACGCGCGGCTCCGCATCGGGCTCGAAGCTCTCGATGCCCGGATCACCATGGAGCCGGTTGTCGTCGACCGCGGCGCTCACGCCGCCACCCCCGTCCGCTCGGCGGCGACGGCCGCGCCCAGCACGGTGACCAACCGGTCGATATCCGCCCGGGAACGCTGCTCAGTCAGGGCGACGAGCAGCCCGTTCTCCCATTCCGGATAGTCCCTTCCGAGCGCGTAGCCCGGGTTGACCCCGGCGATGGCGCACCGCTCGACCACCTTGGACACCGGCGCGTCGAGCTCGACCGCGAACTCCCGCACGACCGGCTGCTCGTGCAGGAGCTCGATTCCGTCGACACCCGCGAGCTCGGAGCGGGCGTAGGCCGTGCGCTGCAGCATGAGCTCGCCGATCTCGACGATACCGCGGCGGCCCAGCCAGCTCAGATAGATCACACCGGCCAGTGCGTTGAGCGCCTGCGCCGTGCAGATGTTCGAGGTGGCCTTCTCACGCCGGATGTGCTGCTCGCGGGTCTGAAGGGTGAGCACGAAGCCCCGGCGCCCATCGACGTCGGTGGTCTCCCCCGAGATGCGGCCCGGCATCTTGCGCAGGTAGGCCTCCTGAGCCGCGAAGAAGCCGAACGACGGCCCACCGAAGTCCAGGCGGTTGCCGAGCGTCTGGCCTTCTCCGACGCAGATGTCGACGTCGAAGTCGCCGGGCGCCCGGAGGACCCCGAGGGTGAGGGGGTCGGCGGCGACGATGAGCATGGAGCCGGTCGCTCTCGCCACCGGAGCGAGCTCCTCGAGATCTTCCACCGCTCCAAGGAAGTTGGGCTGCGCCAGGAAGACCGCGGCTACGTCGTCGGAGATCGCCTCGCTCAGCGCCTCCGGGTCCGTGACGCCGCCGAGCAGTGGGATCTCCTCCACCGTGGCGCCAAAGCCCTGAGCCGTCGTCTCGAGCGTCTCGCGGGCGTGCGGGTGAAGTCCGCGGGAGACCAGGAACCTCGACCGCTTGTTCTGCAGCCGCGCCATGTACCCCGCCGCGGCTACGGCGCTCGGGCCTTCATAGACCGCCGCGTTGGAGACCGGCAGGCCCGTGAGCTCTGAGATGGCGGTCTGGTACTCGAACATGACCTGAAGCCCGCCTTGGGAGATCTCGGGCTGGTACGGCGTGTAGGGCGTCAGGAACTCCGACCGGCTCGTGATCGAGTCGACGATCGACGGCACGTAGTGGTCGTACATGCCGGCGCCGAGAAAGGAGACCTCATCTTCGGTGGAGACGTTGCGCGCGGCGAGATCGCGCAGGTAGCCGTACACCTCCTGCTCGGGCCTGCCGGGCGCGATGTCCAGCGGACGGTCGAGGCGAACCGAAGCCGGGATGTCGGCGAACAGCTCTTCGACGGACGACACGCCGATCGCCGCGAGCATCTGCTCGCGGTCGTCGTCGGTGGCGGAGGTGTAACGGCTCATCTAGGACAAGGTCTCCTGGTAGGCGGCGGCATCCATGAGGACATCCACCTCCTGTACGTCCGAAAGGCGCACCTTGACCATCCACCCGCCTTCGTAAGGGTCGTCGTTGATGGTCTCTGGCGCGTCACCGAGTGCGCCGTTGACTTCGACGATCTCGCCAGACAGCGGGGCGATGACATCCGAGACGGCCTTCACGGACTCCACCTCGGCGTACGGCTCGTCCTTGGAGACCCGCTTGCCGACTTCGGGCGGATCGAAGAAGACGAGCTCACCGAGCGCCTCCTGGGCGAACCACGTGATGCCGAACGTGGCGGTCCCGTCGTCTGACAGCCGGACCCAGTCATGCTCGGGGTGGTACTTGAGGTCGTCGGGATAGCTGGCGTCGGCCATTCAGGTGTTCTCCTTGTGATAGAGCGGCTTGGATTTCACCACGGCGGAGCGCACCTTTCCGCGTACGTCGATCTCCATGCGTGTCCCGGGCTCGGCCCGATCCATCGGGACATAGGCCATGCCGATGCCGATCTCGAGGCTCGGCGAGAGCGTCCCGCTCGTGACCTCGCCTCCACCCACCACCGGATTGCCCTGTCGGGCAATCCCCGGCCCGTCGATCAGGAAGGGCACGAGCTTCTGCGTGGGGCCGGCCTCGCGCACCCGGGCGACCGCCTCGGCGCCCACGAACGCCGTCTGCTCCTTGCAGCACCAGCCGAGGCCGGCCTCGATCGGACCGCGCTCAACCGTGAGATCGTTTCCGTAGAGGTGGAAGCAGACCTCCAGGCGAAGGGTGTCGCGGGCAGCGAGCCCGACCGGCGTCGCGCCGCGGCTCGTCAGCTCGTCCCACACTGACCCGGCATGGTCCGCGGCGACGAGCAGCTCGACGCCGTCCTCTCCCGTGTAGCCAGTCCCGGCGACCAGAGTGCCCGGCGCTCCCGCGACGGTGAGCGCGGCGGTCCGCATCCGCCCGGGCAGTTCCGCGTCCGGCGCCAGCTTCTGTACCAGCGCGCGGGCGCGCGGCCCCTGAACCGCGATCATGGCCAAGTCGTGCAGGCGATCGCGCAACGTGACGTCAAGGCCGTCTGCGTATCGCTCGAACCAATCCCGGTCCTGCTCATGGTTGGCCGCGTTGGTGACCGTGAGGAAACGGTCGTCGCCGAGCCTGTAAGTGAAGAGGTCGTCGAGGACGCCGCCGTCCTGTCGGGTCAGGACGGAGTACTGCGCGCCGTTCTGCGCGAGCTTCGTGACGTCGTTCGAGAGGATCCGCTGGAGGAACGCCTCGGCTCCGGAGCCGGAGGTCTCGATCTCGCCCATGTGCGAGACGTCGAAGATCCCCACCCCTGAGCGCACCGCCCGGTGCTCCTCGCGGATGTTCCCGTACTGCACGGGCATCTGCCACCCCGCGAACGGGACGAGCTTGGCGCCCGCGGCGACGTGGCGGTCGTAGAGCGGGGTTCGCTTGAGCGTCTCGGGTGAAGCAGCCAGAACGAGACCGGACCCTAGCAACGCGTCCGGGCGGCGCGGGCTCTCAGCTCACGTGTTCCAAGACCCGCTCTCGGGCGTGCCAGGCGGCCGCGATGACCTCGACCACCACCGGGTCGAACTGGGCGCCGGCGCAGCTGCGCAGCTCCGCGAGCGCGACGGCCGGTGAGCGCGGGGCGGTGTAGGGGCGATGGGCGACCATGGCGTCAAAGGCGTCCGCCACCGCCACGATGCGAGACCCGAGCGGGATGTCACGGCCCGCGAGCCGATCGGGGTAACCCGTGCCGTCCCAGCGCTCGTGGCTCGAGCGGACGAGCGCCGCCACGCTGGTCAGCGCGGGAGCGGCGGCGATGATCCGCTCGCCGATCAGCGTGTGCCGGCGGATGAACTCCCACTCGATCTCGTCCAGGGGCCCGGGTTTGGAGAGGATGTCGTCCGGGATGGCGACCTTGCCGACATCGTGCAGCTCGGCGGCATGGCGGACCTGGTCGACCTCGTCGTCGGGCAGCGCGAGCCGACGTGCCACTTCCTCGGCCAGATCGGCCACGTCGTGCAAGTGAGACGAGAGATCCGGGTTTCGCTCCTTGAGGGCGCGAAGGAGGACGTCGCGGCTCTGGCGGCTGGCCGAAGCCCGGCCGGCGTTCTTCTGCGCATACATGCGCTGGTCCGCGATGCGCAGCGCCTCCGAGGCGTTCTGCGCCTCGAGCGGCAGGTGGATCGAGCCGTAGGAGCAGGTGATCGTGAAGCCTTCTCCCAGTTCTGAAAGGGCATTCGCCGCGCCCGCCACGATCGGCTCTGAGACCTGGTCGCCGGGCTCGAACAGGGCGCAGAACTCGTCGCCACCCATGCGGTAGGCCTCGCCGCGGCCTTCGAGGTATCCGCGCAGGTTGTCCGCGAGCCGGACCAGCAGCGCATCCCCGGCCGGATGGCCGAAGGTGTCGTTGTAGAGCTTGAACCCGTCGAGGTCGAAGAGCGCGAGGACCAGGGGTGCCTCGCTGGTCGCCCGCGGGATGCGCCGGTCGAGGCGGCGCGAGAGGGCGCGGCGGTTGGCAAGGCCCGTCAGGACGTCGGTCAGCGCCTCGTCACGCGACGTGTGCAGCATGCTCGCGTTCTCGCGGAAGGTCAGGATGAGCCGGAACATGACCGCGGTGAGCGACGCGGCGGCAAGGACGACCGCCAACGGGTTGAGGTCGGCGAAGCACCCGTAGATCAGGAGCCCCAGGCCGATGACCCCGAAGACGAGCGGCATGACGATCAGCCGGATCCCCTCTTGCGGCGGCTCTGCGTCGGCGGATGGCGAGGGTTGCCACGCAGCGGCGCTCACGAGGACGAGCCCGGCCCACCAGCCCGCCTCGAACCAATTGTCGGAGACGTAGGAGTCCTGCGCCGTCTTGATGAGGTAGAGCGAGTCGGCCATCCAGAAGGCGAGGATCCCGATCCCCAGGAGCGTCCATGTCCGGTCCAGGCGCCAACCCGTGCCGGCCAGCGCTCCGACGATGAACCCGCCCATGACCAGGTCTGACAAGGGGTAGGAGAGAGTGGTGGCGACGCCGAGCAGCTTCCCGTCGGCGGCACCGAGAGCCGTGTCGAACATGATCGCCGCGCTCATCGCTCCCACCGCGAGGGCTGCGGTGAGGCCGTCGGTGCGCAGCGTCCTGGGGACGCCGTCGGTTCTGGCGCGCATGAGCGCGAACACGCCGCTGAAGACGAGCACCGGCATCAGGAGGTAGCCGGCGTCGGCGGGCGACGGGATCGGAACCACTTCCTTCGTCCACAGCACCGTCGTGTAGTAGATCTCTCCGAAGGTCCAGGCCAGCACCCCGGCCCCGATCAGCGCCCAGGCGAGGCGCTCCTCGGTGCGGCGCGCCGCACCGAGCAGGCACAGGCCGCCGGCGACGACCAGGACGGTGTCGTGCGCGAAGCGGTTGAAAAGGGGGCCGAAGGTGAAGCCGGGAGCCACGACGTTGCGGATCTCCGCAAGCAGCAGCCAGGCGGCGATCGCGCAGAAGGTCCAGCGGACGGCACGCGGAGCGCTGCTCATGCCTCCGTGATCGGCGCTCGTGGGTCCGGCTTTAGGGGTCTTGGCGCGGCGGCGGCTAGCGGAGGAAGGGCGGAATGTCGATGTCGTCGTCGGAGATCTCGAGTGACGAGCGCTGCCGCTCGTCCATCGTCACGTCCCGGTCTCGACGGGTCGACCGGGTCTCCTCGCGCGCTGAGCGTGGGCGCGCGCGGCCGTGATCGAAGCCCGTGGCGATCAGCGTCACCCGGATGTCATCGCCCAGGTTCTCGTCGATCACGGCGCCGAAGATGATGTTCGCGTTCGCGTCGGCCGCCGAATGGATGATCTCGGCCGCCTCGTTGACCTCGAAGAGCCCGAGGTCGCGGCCGCCCGTGATGTTGAGCAGGATGCCCGTGGCGCCCTCGACGGACTCCTCGAGCAGTGGAGAGGAGATGGCGGCCTTGGCGGCTTCGGCCGCGCGGGACTCCCCGGAAGCCGCGCCGATGCCCATGAGGGCCGAGCCGGCGTCGCGCATGATGGTGCGCACGTCGGCGAAGTCGAGGTTGATCAGGCCGGGGATGGTGATCAGGTCCGTGATGCCCTGCACGCCCTGGCGCAGGACGTTGTCGGCCTCGCGAAACGCGTCGAGGATGCTCGTGCGCCGCTCGACCATGGCGAGCAGCTTCTCGTTCGGGATGACGATCAGCGTGTCCACGTTCTCGCGAAGGCGATCGATCCCCTCCTGGGCCTGACGCCCCCGCTGGGAGCCCTCGAATTCGAAGGGACGGGTCACCACGCCGACGGTCAGCGCCCCGATCTCGTTCTTGGCGATCTCGGCGATGACCGGCGCCGCACCCGTACCCGTGCCGCCGCCTTCGCCCGCGGTGACGAAGACCATGTCGGCGCCCTTGAGCGCTTCCTTGATCTCATCGCGGGACTCGGCGGCCGCACCTTGCCCGATCTGCGGGTTGGCGCCTGCGCCCAGACCCTTGGTGAGGTCATGGCCGATGTTGAGCTTGATGTCGGCGTCCGTCATCTGAAGCGCCTGGGAGTCGGTGTTGGCGGCCACGAACTCGACGCCGGACAGCCCGGCGTCGATCATGCGGCTCAGGGCGTTCGTGCCCCCGCCGCCGACTCCGACGACCTTGATGACTGCGAGATAGCTACCGGCTTCCATGAGGGTTCTGTCCGGACCTCTATGTAGGGTTCAGCGTTTTGAGCCGCCGCGTGGAGACGCAGAGACGCTGCACGTTAGGGACTTTCGACTCCTGATGTCAACGTGGCCAATCTGCGCAAGACGCCTTGCAGTATGACAACTCTCCACTATCGGTCGAGAGTTGGCCTCTTCTCAGCCTAAGGTTGAGGGTTCACCGGAGGTGCCCCTGGCGCGGTCGTGCCGTCGCCCGGCGCGGACTCGATCTCGCTCTCGATCGGTCCAAGCCCGCCTGCGGCGGTCCACTCGGGCAGCCGGAGGTCGAGGTAGGTGGCGCCCTTGGCGCTCGAGTCGGCCAGCACGCGGGTCGCCGCAGTCCACTTGGCCTCGATGCGGCTCTGCGAGCCGAAGATCAGGTCGGGACCGCTTCGGAGCTCGAGCTGCATACCCCGGGCGCCCATGCCCGCCCGCACGATCCGGCCCTGGAGCTCCGGCGGGGCGCCCGCGAGCACCGCTACGGCCGATCTGGCACGAAGGTCGTCGAGGCGCAAGCCGGTGGGCAGCCGCTTGACCCGGACCACGGGCGTCGCTCCGTCCGGTCGCACTCCGCGCAGCAGGAGCCCGCCCGCAGACACCGGGACCTCTTGATCGCCGGCAACCAGGAGAGCGGCCGGGACGCGCTCCACGACCTCGATGCGCAGCTTGTTCGGGAAGCCGGCATAGGCGCGCAGGCCGGCCACCGAGGTGTAGCCGGACACGGCCGCGTGAAGCTCCTCCCTTCGGACATGGAGCGTGGTCATATCGAGCGCCGCACGGCGCAGCGACTCACGGACCCGCTTCTCCTGGCTCGAGGAGACCCCGGTGATCGTCACGTCGCGGACAGCGACCAGCTCGGAGTCACGCAGCCACAGGAAACCCGCGCCGAGGAGGACCATCACCATGCCGACGGCGCAGAGACGGCGCACCCCACGCTGGCTGGTCCGCGCCAGCCGACGCGCGCGAACGTTCGAGCGCAGGGGCTGTGCGAGGTGCGCCATGGGTTCGAGATTCGACCCCGCGCCCAGGTCCCCTACCTCGCTCACGTCTGCAGCAGCCTCCGCCCGAGCTCATCGACGTTGCCTGCGCCCAGGGTCATGCAGAGGTCGCCGCCTCGGAGAATCGACCGTAGGAGGCGCTCGGCCTCGTCGAATCCGGGGAGCCAGAAGACCGGGCGACCACCGGCGATGTCCGCAGCCGCCTCGGCCACGAGCAGCCCGCTGACTCCCGGGTGCTCCTCGGGCCGCTCGCGGGCGCCGTAGATCTCGAGGACGACGACGAGGTCAGCCAGTGCCAGCGCAGCGCCGAAGGCCCGCGCCTCACGCGCAGTGCGCGAATAGAGATGCGGCTGGAAGACCGCCACGACCCGGTCGGCGTCGAGCGTCCGGGCCGCCTGGAGAGTCGCCCGCACCTCCGTCGGGTGGTGGGCGTAGTCGTCGACCACCAGCGCGCCGGCGGTCGTGATCCCCAGGCG